>CADBQM010000046.1 GCA_902796795.1 uncultured Eubacteriales bacterium | reverse complement strand
TTTTCCGGATATAGCGCAGCGCACGCGCGCAGTCCGCGCCGACTTCCTTCCCGTTCCAGGGATTGTGGTTCGTGCGGTTCAGGATCAGGAAGCACTGGTAGCCGAGCGCATTGAAATCTTTTGCCGTCTGGTAGGCTTCATGGACGACCGCCTCCGCATGGTCGCCGCCGGCACAGAGTGCGAGCGCGCCCTTCGGGGTCACATCCTCCGGCAGCAGCATCTCGATAAGATACGGTCTGAAATCCGGGTCGTGATTGTAGCGGTGGTCGCTGTTGTCGGTATATTCGGTCTCCGCCGGCATCTTCCCCTCCGGCCAGAGCAGGATCTTTTCCGGCGCGTCTTCCCGCGCTTTGACTTCTGAAAGCAGCGCTTCGAATGCACGGATCATCTCCGCCCGTTCTTGAGAGGTGTGCTCCCGCTGGATCTCGTTCGAGAGCAGGGCGAGCTTGACGACCGCCTCTTCCTCATAGCAGGGGATCCCCTCCCAGTAAGGGACCGCTTTTGCCTTGACCGCGCCAAACTGGGCGTTGATCTCCCGGCGGGCCTCCATCATCTGTTTCATTCTTTCTTCCATGATATCCGGCATCTCTGTTCCTCCTGTCTTTTGATACTGAACTGCTGACATTCTACCGCTGACACGGAAAGCCGGCAAGGACCGGACGTGACCGAAACTTGCGAAAACAGGACCGGTTTCCCGGTCCTGCCCTTCTGTTTTTTGATTGTTATTCGAACGAAACGGCCTCGCCCAGGCGGTCAGATTCGAACGCCGCCTCCATCAGGCGGAGCACCCGCTCCGCGTGCTCGTTCGTCACGATCTGCGCCGCCGTCCCACGGCAGGTCTCCGCAAAGTTCCGATAGAGCGCATTCCGGTCATAGTCGAAACGCGGCAGGGGCAGTTCCTCCGTCGACTCGCCTGCCTTCCGGGGCGCCATCGTTTTGGTCAGCCCGGCGCCGGCAACGATCGGCAGCACGTCCTTGTCTTCCCAGCTCGTCAGGCGGACCATACGGCCGTCGAGCTTCCAGTTCATGATCTCCGCGGAGCCCTTGTCACCGTAGATGCACCAGAGCGGCTCGTTCACGAAATGGCAGGTCCCGACCTCCAGGTTGCAGGTCATACCGTCCGCAAAGGTCAGGAGCAGCTGGAAGCCGTCGTCACATTCGTCGTTCGTGATATGCGTCATGGTGCAGTACAGGCGCGTGACTTTTGCCGGCACCATCTGCAGCATGCGGTCGATGATGTGCACGCCCCAGTCGAGCATCATCCCGCCGCCGCAGGCCTTGATGCCCCGCCAGTCGCCCGGGATCCCGCGGGAGCCCATGATGCGGCATTTCACGTTGAATACGTTCCCGATGAGCTTTTCGTCATAGATCTTTTTGATGATCAGGTAGTCCTCGTCCCATTCACGGTTCTGCCGCGGATAGAAGACCCTGCCCGTCTCTTTCGCCACTGCGACGACATCTCTTAAGTCCTTCGCAGACAGCATGACCGGCTTCTCGCAAAGCACATGTTTCCCGGCCTGGAGTGCGGCGATCGCCTGCTCTTTGTGCAGATGGTTCGGGGTCGCGATGAGGATCGCGTCGACGGAAGGATCCGCGAGCATCTCTTCATAGCTGTCATAGGTATGGATACCGAAGGAACGCGCCCATTCCTGCCGTTCCTCCTTGATGTCAAAGGTTCCCGCAAGTTCCAGAAACTCCCGGACATTGCTGGTCATCTCACTGTCAAACGCGTCGACCGTGCCGGTCTTTACGTTCCAGATGGCGTTGCCGGTACCGCTGTGCAGCGCGACCGCATGTCCGCCGCCCATACCGCCGCAGCCGACGATGCCGATGCGGATCACTTTATTCTCACTCATGTTTTTCTCCTGTAAAGCCAGTATAATACTGCCGTTTTCTGCAGTCATTCTAACACAGTTCAGCAGTGAAACAAGTGATTATCTGTTTCTTTTCCTGTGCTATATCGGGCGGCTTTCCGCTGCCTGAAGGACGCCCGGGACGATCTTTCTTCTGCTTTTTCTTGACCTTTCCCCCACCGAAAACTATGATAAAG
>CADBQM010000045.1 GCA_902796795.1 uncultured Eubacteriales bacterium | reverse complement strand
TTTTTTATTTTTCAGTCTTCTCTTCCGTCACAGTACTTCTTATGTGTCGCTTCCACTTCCTTGTTGATCTCGCAGTTATCAAACGAGAACGAATCCATCAGCTCATCGATATCGGCCTTGGTAAGTCCCTTGAACTGGTTCAGATACACGTGCTGCAGCAGCGGGTCGACGTAGATATCCGCGATGGTCTTCGGGAAGTACTCGATGTGCTGGAACCAGTCGAAGCCCGGCAGTACCGGCTCGAAGAGATCCTGCACCGCATCCTGCAGTTCCTTCACCTTTTCCGCCACCCTGACCGCTGCCGGATTTTCCGACGGCCGGAACATGGAGCTCTTCATCTGCATGACCGGTTCAATGAACTTCACGTACCTGCTGTCCGGTCTGCAGTGCAGCAGCGCGTGGTTCACCATCTTCAGGCTCCAGCTGGTCCAGTGGACGCCCTCTTTCTTAAAGATATCCAGCTGGCCGTCGTTTAAGGCAAATTCACTGACCCAGAGCGGGACGTTGTACTTGTTCACATAGTCCCACCACTCACTGACGTAGAATTCCTCGTCCAGCAGGCGGTAGTACTCTTCGCTGCCCTTCACGACGTCCGGATGCCTTCTCAGCACAAAGGAATAGTTGTGGCTCGAGTAGATCATGTTCGGGCCGTAAGGCGCGTCCAGGCCGACAAAACGGCGGCTGAAGTCGTCGCCCTCGATCGCGATGATGTGCTTCGGATCGATCGCGCGGATCGCGTTGTACAGATCATGGTAGAGCGAATTGATCGCATCCCAGTCCGATACGTACGGCAGCGGCATGCGGTTGTACTGGTTATTCGTGGTCGGCTCGTTTAACAGATCATAAGCCGCAACGACCGCACGGTCTTTATAACGGTCCGCAAGCTTTTCCCAGAGCGCGATCACGCGGTCCCGGAACTGTTTGGTGCGCCACATGAGGGCCGTCCGCATGTTGTTGTCCGCGTGCCAGTCGCAGTTCTGGTAGCCCTGCGCCGCATGGAAGTCGATGATGACGTAGATCCCGTACTTTTCGCACCAGTCCATGACCTTGTCCATCCGGAGGAAGCCCTCTTCTTTATAGACGAAGGGGTTCATGTCATCCTCGAAATGACGGTAGTTGATTGGGAAACGCAGGACGTTGATGCCGATCGACGCCATGTAGGCGACGTCCTTTTCCGTGAAGAAATGATCCAGGAGGCTCGTGAAGATGTACTCTCCGATCTCCTTCCCGAGGATCTCCTTCGCGTAATAACGAAGCCGATGCTCTGCGCCGGGGAAGCCGTCCATAAAGTCTTCCATGTTCATCCAGGCACCGATGTTCGTTCCGCGGAGTATGACTTTTTTGCCGCTTTCCGTTACGATGTCGCGTCCCCTTGTCTGCAAGAATTCCATATGCTCCTCCTTCCCTGCAAAGACAGTAGTTTTTACTTGTTCAGTCTGACGACACTGACCGAATGGGCCGGCAGTGTGAACGTGATCTCCTGGCCGGAGAGCCCTTCTGCCGCCGTGTTTTCGTAAGGTACGACGTCGTTTCTGTCAACGTCGTTGTAATCGTCCGCATTGGTGCCGGCAAGCGTTTCCGCATAACGGACCGCGTACGCCTCCGGGAACCGCAGCGTGATCTCCTGCGCTTCTTCCGGATCCTTGTTGATGAGGGAGATGCAGAGCTCGCCGCTTGCGCTGTCGATCGTCGCCGCACTGTCGATGAGCTGCACCGGGATCTCCTTCCCCGTACGGTCCTGCATGACCTTCACCGGCGCTTCTGCTTCGTAGCCGTCAACGACCGTGTCGCCCATGAGCTGCGTGTACATCCGGAATACGTGGTAGGTCGGCCGGAGCACGATCCCGCCGTCGTAGGTATAGATCACGCCGCGGGTATTGACGACCGGCGCATAGTTCGCCATGCCGACGATATCCGCGTTCTTCAGGCACATGTTCAGGAAGCAGCCGGTAAAGACCGCATCGGCCGTCGTATAGACCGAATTGTCGTCGGCTTCTTTCCTTGCGTCGAGGAATTCCGTGCTGCCGATCGGCGCATCGTTGACATGCGGATGATGCCAGCTGCGCAGGTTCCATTCATCGTAAGCGATCCGGATCTGCTTCTCCAGGCCGAAGGCCGTGAGCAGGCCGCGGATCTTCTTCACGTGGTCGTCCAGGTTCGTCGTCCGTGCCATGCAGGCCGTATAGCCGGCCGGGGCATTGACCTCCCAGAGCGGGTCCATATAGTCGTGCAGCGAGATCCATCTCAGCTGTTTCCCGGCTTCTTTCAGCAGCCGCGCGCACCAGTCGACGTCCGCGTGCGCCGCCGCGGAAAGCTCGATCGAAGGATCCACGCGGTGCATCATCTTCGCGGATTCCAGGACAAAACGTCCCCATTCGTCGAAGGTCTTCGACCCCATCTCGCCCGGGAGGTAATTCTCGTTGCCGACCGACCAGTAGCGGACGTTATACGGCGCTTCATTTCCGCCGTCGATACGCTTCTTTGCATATTCGCCTTCCGTCGGGAGGTTGCAGTACTCGACCCAGTCGCTCATCTCCTCCGACGTCCCGGTGCCGGCGTTCGTGCAGATGTACGGCTCACAGCCGATCTTCCGGCAGAGCTTTACGAATTCATCCGTACCGAAGCTGTTCGGCTCTTCCACACGCCAGGCCTTATCGAAGCTCGGGACACGGTCTTTTCCGACGCCGTTTTTCCAGTGATAGGCGGAAACGAAGCAGCCGCCCGGCCAGCGGATGACCGGCGTATTGATGGCCTTCAGCGCCTCGATGACGTCCGTGCGGAAGCCGTCCTCATCGCTGAGCGGATTTCCGGGGTCGTAAACGCCGCCGTAGACCTGTCGATCGAAATGCTCCAGAAAATGCCCGTAGATCATGGGATCCCTTGAAAACAGTACTCTTTCCGGATCGATGGTAAGTTTCATTCAAAATCCCTCTCTTTTATTTTACTCGGTATATGGTGTAGCCCTGCCGGCTTGTTCCATAAAAACAGGTGCCGGACGTGCCGGCACCTGGTATTGCGATGATTAAGAGATCAGTTCGCCGTCCGGAACGTCTTTTTCCGGACTTAAGAGCACGCAGCCGCCCTTTCCGTCATCCGCGCAGATCAGCATGCCTTC
This sequence comes from uncultured Eubacteriales bacterium, assembly GCA_902796795.1. Classification (GTDB taxonomy): domain Bacteria; phylum Bacillota; class Clostridia; order Lachnospirales; family Lachnospiraceae; genus UBA1267. Next base: position 64 of record CADBQM010000045.1, on the reverse strand, counting down.
GGAGACCACGCCGGCGAGGGTCGCGGGCTTTAAGTTCATCAGCACCATGACCTTTTTGCCGACC
>CADBQM010000044.1 GCA_902796795.1 uncultured Eubacteriales bacterium | reverse complement strand
TTTCCCCGATCGGCGAGCTCTGCTACAAGGACCAGGTATATATCGTCAACGAGGGCAAGATCGGCGCGCTGACCCAGCACCTCTACGACACCCTGACCGGCATCCAGTGGGGCAAGGCGGAAGACCGCTTCAACTGGACCGTCCGCGTCTGATATCATTCATTCAGCACAGTATCAAAAGGACCTGCCGTCATAAGCAGGTCCTTTCTCAAAGGAAATCCGGATGAAAAAGATGACGGAAGGATCGGCGGCGCGCCTCATCGTCGCGTTCGCGATCCCGATGCTGATCGGCAACGTCTTTCAGCAGCTCTACAGCATGGCGGACATGTTCATCGTCGGCCATACGATCAGCACGGAAGCCCTCGGCGCCATCGGCTGCACGGGGAGCATCTCCATGCTCCTCATCCACTTCTCCCAGGGGCTTACCGGCGGCTTCTGCATCCTGACCGCACGCTATTTCGGCGCCGACGATGAGAAAAACGTCCGGAAGAGCTTCGCGACCGGCCTCTTTCTTTCCTTCGGCTGCATCCTGCTGCTGACCGCCGCCGCGCTGGTCTTTTTAAAGCCCTTCCTTCAGCTGATCAAGACGCGGGAAGAACTGTTTGACGACGCCCATGCCTATATCCAGATCGTCGTCGCGGGCATCGGCGCCACGGTCCTCTACAACTATTTTGCCGGCATCCTCCGGGCCTTCGGCGACAGCCGCTCGCCCCTCTACGTCCTGATCATCGCGAGCCTCGTGAACGTCGGGCTCGATTATCTCCTGATCCTCGTTTTCAGGATGGGCGTCCGCGGCGCGGCGCTCGCGACCGTCACTTCCCAGCTCCTTTCCGCGGTCCTCTGCCTGCTGCTGATCCTGAAAAAGCTGCCGGTGCTGCGGCTCGGAAAGGAGGACCTCCGTATCGAGGGGCAGGCAGTGAAGCAGCACCTCGCGGTCGGCGTCCCGATGGCCTTCCAGTGGTCGCTGATCTCCATCGGCCAGATCGTGATGCAGTCCGCGCTGAACCAGCTTTCCACAGACGCGGTCACGGCCTTTTCCGCCGCCTCCAAGATCGACCTCTTCGCGCTGATGCCCTCGATGTCCTTCAGCTCCGCGATGACGGCCTACGTCCCGCAGAATTACGGTGCTCGTGACCCGAAGCGGATCCGCGAAGGCGTGAGAACCTGCTGCCTGATCGCCGGCTCCTTCTGCATGACGGTCGGGATCGTGAACTTTATCTTCGGCGGGACCTTCGCCTCCTTCTTCATCGGCTCCGGAAAGAAGGAGCTCATCGACCTCGCGCAGCGCTATCTCAGGATCACCGGTCCCTGTTATTTCCTGCATGCGCTCCTGATGATCTACCGCAATTCCGCCCAGGGGCTCGGAAGGACCTTTTCCCCGGTCCTTTCCGGCATCATGGAACTCCTGATGCGTTTTCTGACCGCTTTCGTCCTGGTGCCCTTTTTCGGCTTTACAGGAGCATGCTTCTCCAGCCCCCTTTCCTGGATCGCCGCCGGGATCCCACTGGCCGTCTCCTACTACACCGGGCTGAAGCAATTTGAGAAGCAGCTTAAGAAAGCCGGGTAAAGCGATGTAATCGCTTGAAGTAGTTGAAACCACATGAATCGCTTAACACGCTTGAAGCCGCCTGCAATTGGGGCGTAATATCTGCATGAAACCGCCGGAGCACACGCCGGCGGTTTCATGCATCTCCAATCTTCCTGCTGTTTTCGCCTCCGCCGCCTTGATCTCCCGCAAAAGCAACAAAATCAGCAAGTTGTCATTTTGGGTTGCCCATCTTCCCCCGCAAAGCCTATGTAAAGCAACGGAATTAGCAAGTTGGTGTGTTTCCGTTGCTTGCATCTCCCCGCAAAGCCTATGTAAAGCAACGGAAATAGCTGGTTAGCGCGTTTCCGTTGCTTGCATCTCCCCGCAAGGCCTGCATAAGCAACGGAAATAGCAAGTTCGTGTGTTTCCGTTGCTTGCATCCCTACGCAAAGGCAGCACAAAGCAACGGAAATAGCAAGTTGGTGTGTTTGCGTTGCTTACCAACTAATTTACTGCTGTGCACTGCCGATCACGTTTGCCGCTGTGCGCTGCTTCACGTTTTTGCCTCTTTGCACTTCACTCACCGCTGCTTTCCTGTCGGAGATAGCAGTTGATGACTTCATGGATCTCATTTGTGCCAAGTGGATTTGTGGAGGTTTCTTCTGTGATGATCAGGTCCTTCCCGGGAACTATGCCGCTGTTCAGCATGGATTTCATCTTGAGGACCGCCTGCCTGGCATAATCCCTGTCATCCATCATGCCTCTGTGCTCCCAATAGAATTCTTTCCGCGCCTTGACGTCCAGGGCGGTAAAATCCGGATAGATCACCATGCCATTTGTGAGAAGCAGGGGGCGCTCATACTTATATGGGATCCCTCGATCCGCCAGTATATTGGCGATGGACAATTCTGATTTTGAGCGCACTCTTTCGCCTCGATTTGTTTCATATACCGGTACATATTCCGGGATCTCCCTGCTTTCGTAGGTGTCGTTCAGCCATTCGGCGGCAAAGTCTTCGTCGGACATTTCGATCGGATCAATATGCGGCTTCGCTTCTGTCGGGAGGTTGGAATACAGCTGCCGGATCCTCTCTGTAATATGATCGGTTTTCTTCAACAGAATGCCAAGATTCTTTGCCTCGTTCTTCAACAGCTTAAGCAACTTCTCATCATAAGCTTTACGAAGAAAAGTCCCGATCGTCTTCGTGTCCGATTTACGGATATACCTGCCGCCTCTGTCGGCTTTTGTTTCACGCAGATAATACTGCGTCCGGGCGGCTGTCGCCGCAATATGTATCATTCCGGAAGGGGCTTTTTGCAGTTTCTTTTCTATCTCGCGTATGTGTTCTGAGATCTCATGGTACCGTCTTTCAGCCTCTTCATACAGATTGGTTGGCTGAAGCAAAATGATAAGGCTACTGTTTTTCACTGGGATCTCCTTTCTTGGTTTGCTGCATGACAGACAGGCAAAGTGCGTTTCTGACCAGAGGAAAAGTTGATTGAATCTATGGGGCTGAAATGATGGGAAACAGCGGAATTATGATTCTAAATAAATTGGGTTGCTTATCCTACCACACATGGCATGCGATGAACAACATATTAGAAGGTTTGCGTGAATGTGTTGCTGAATTGACCCTGCAGGGTATGTGAGATGCAACGGAAACAGATGATTTGGGCGAATCTGTTGCCTCACCAGCCCCGCAAGGCTTGCGGACGGCAACAAAACAGATGATTTGAGCGATTGTGTTGCCTGACTGGCTCTGGAGAGCCTCCGAAAGGCAACAAATTTGAAAGTTTAAGCGATTTTGTTGCCTCACTAATGCTGTTGCCTGTGATGAGCAACAGAAACAGGTGATTTCCGGCGTTTTCCGGCGTCTGAGATCAGCCGGATGATCGGTCAGAATATAAACGGGACTGGTGCGAAAGGGATCAGCTCCTGTAACTTTCACGTTCCTCCTGCTTATGCTTCGCAAGCCTTGATCTCCTTTTCGTCGTAGCGGTATTCGTACGTCCCGTCACCTGCGCGGAAGTGGATCCCGATGGCTTCGGTGCCCGCTTTCAGGGGTTTGATCTCCCGGATCTCCGCTTCCCGGACGTGAAGGCGTGCCGCGATGTCCTTCAGGATCACCGAACGGGTATCGTCGATGTAGCTCGTATCGAATTCACGGAGCTCATCGAAGGAATCGAATTCGAAGATGGCGTCATCCGGATAACGGCGGATCACCATCTTCAGGCGGTCCAGATGCCGCATATAGATCGACTCCCAGAGCATATCCGCGGTCTCGGGGAGGTCATAGACTTCGTCGAGGATCTCAAGGAAGGTCCGGCTGAAATCCTCCGACCAGAACGCGTGGCCCAGCATGTACCAGGCGTCGCGGCCGCCGATCGTGACCGAATCGATATAGCCGTCCGCGTCCTCTGTAAGGCACCACTCCGCTGTTTCCCCGTCCGCGTAAACGGCGGAATAATAGGCGCCGTCCACTTCGCTTTCAAAGGGGTTCACGGAGAAATAATTGTCCGCGGAGCAGATGTAGGTGTTCCGGATATAAGGCGCTGCCGCCCGGATGCTGGAATTGTTGTTCCGGGTGCGGTATTCTTTGTTCTCGATCAGCCGGACGCCGTACTTTTCCTTGAGATAGTAAAACTGCTCCTTCTTGTAGCCGAGGATCAGGATGATCTCCGGGACGCCGGCTTCCTTCAGCTGCCGGATCTGGCGTTCTAAAAGCACCTCGCCGCGGACCACGGTAAGCGCCTTCGGCTTCTCGTAGGAAAGCGGCGCGAAGCGGCTGGACGTGCCCGCGCACATGATGACGGCATTGTCTACTTTATATCCCATAAAGCTTCTCCTGTAAAAAGTCCGCCGGACAGCCGCGTTTTACGCAGTCCGTTCCGGCGGGCGGATGATCATTCTTCCGGGATCGCGTGCTCTTTCAGCACGATCTCCTCGTCGATGAATTTCCAGTTGTTCCTGTCGTTGATGTTGTCGCTGACGATCGCCCAGCGGGATGCGACAAAGGTCTTATCCGTCTTGCTCGTCGCGTATTCCTGCGAGGTCATGATGAACTGGTCGTGGGCGTACTTTTCGTCCATCGTGATCGCCTTCCCGGTAAAGGGATTCCTGGGATCTTCGATCAGTCCTTCCAGTGCCAGGCTCGGCACGTCGGCGTTTGTCATGAATTCATCCGAAGTCGTAAAGCCCGTGGCGTTGAAGTCCTTGACCATTAACAGCGGGAAGTAACCCGTCGTGTCGACGTCCCGGTAGCCGCGGTCAAAGATCCTGTCCTTGTCATGGCCGACGTAATAGCCGTGGTCCGCGACGATGATGATGCGCGTATTGTCGTAAGCGCCGTTCTTACGCAGGAAGTCGAACCATTCGCCG
>CADBQM010000043.1 GCA_902796795.1 uncultured Eubacteriales bacterium | reverse complement strand
TGATAAGAATACTCCTGGAAAGACAGGACGCTGTGCGGCGGGACGAGGAGCGTCTCCTCTCCGTCTTCCGTCGTACGCACCACGCGGAGGTACGGTGCAGTGTCCGTTTCCGGCGCGGCATTCCCCGCTTCCCGAGGTCCCGCATCTCCTTTTTCCGCAGGTTCCGCCTTCCGGACGTTCGTCACGACCGGCCAGCCGAGTGCGGCCGCGAGCATCGGCGGCACCTGCCCCGTCTCGCCGTCCATCGCCCGGCGCCCCGTGAAGATATAATCGGTATCCGGCGGGACGGCTGCGTGAAGTGTGTTTGCCGTCGCATAGGTGTCCGCACCGGCAAGCGCCGGGTCGGAGAGCAGGATTGCCGCATCCGCGCCCCGCGCGATAAGGTCCGTCAGGATCGTTTTCACCGACGCGGGGCCCATGCTTAGCACCGTTATGGTCCCGTCGTTTTTGCCCGCGGAAAGCCCCGTTTTGGGCTTCACAAGGGAAAGTGCCGCTTCCAGCGCCGCTTCATCGGCGATATTCAGGTTCAGCGGCGTCTTTTCGCGGTCGATGTTCTGTTCGACGGTCATCGGGACCGCCGTTTCCATCGGGACTGCTTTGACGGGCACCAGGATCTTCATGGCTTTTTTATCTTACTTTACCAGCCTGTCGAGTGCTTCAAAGAGATCGACAAGTTCATAACCTTCGGGGATCGTTTCCCTCAGGCAGTCGTAGGCTTCGGGACTCGCGACAAGCATCGTCTTCGCTTCCGTGCGCATGAGGTCGTCCCAGCGGCCGGCGCTGACTTTCTTTACGATCTCCGGCATAAAGGCCTTCGCTACGGAAGTACCGGCGGATTTTGCCAGCGCGAGATGATTGTACATCTCAACCTTTTCATAACCGCAGGCTTTCGCGATCGCACGGCCGGCGTCGTATTCCTTAAAGAAACGGGCCAGGCGGTCGTCGTCATGGAAAGCGGCGGGGCCGGCTTCCGTTTTCTCCGGCTGCAGCTTCCCGTCCGCAAGAAGGCTCGCGATGAACGACGTCGCGGTCACGACCGGAGCCGCAAGCTCCAGTCCCCACTCGGGATACTTTTCCGCCATCAGCTGCGCGTCGTAGGAATCGAGCGCGACGATCTTCCCCGCGCCCGCGCCGTTCAGCGCCGCGGCACAGGCCGCCGCCTGCTCGCGCACTTCCTCGGTATAGCCGATCAGGTCGCCGAGCATCACGCCGCTCGCGGGTTCGTTTTCCAGCACCGTATAGGCGACGCCGGCTTTATCGAGCAGGCTTAAATACGCGCGGACCATCTCCGGCGCGCGGACTGCCGCCGCCTCGCCGACGTAGACCAGCACTTCCTTTCCCTTGTCCGCGGCGTAGGAAGGCTTCTCTGCGCCGTAGATATTGCCGCTCTTTTCGATATTATTAAGTACGGCTTCGACGCCCTCCGGGAGCAGGCCGAGCACGGCGGCTTCGGTCCTGGCTTCGCGGATGAACAGCGGCGGATTGTAGCCCGTCGCACAGTTATCGGTGCAGGCGTCGCAGAGCAGGCATTCGTACATGGCCTCCGCCATGTCCGCGTCAAACTCCGCACCGCGCTCGTTCATCGAGATCAGCAGGCCTTTCGCGCGCGGCGTATTGATCTCTTTTCCCGTTACCAGCTGGACCGGGCACAGATGGCGGCACATCCAGCAGAAACGGCATTTATCTGCCTGTCTTGCTGCTTCACGATTGATCATCTTCTTCCCCTCCTTACAGTCCCAGCTTGTAGGGATTCATGATTCCGTTCGGATCCAGCTGCTTCTTCAGTGCCTCAAAGACCTGGAAAGCCGGGCCGTACTGTTCCTTCATCAGGCGGGACAGCTTGAGGCCGATCCCGTGATGGTCATTGATCACGCCGCCGTTTGCCATGGCCGCGCGGACGCCTGCGTTCCAGATCTCGTTATGCAGGCGCAGCGCCTCTTCCTTATCTTCCGGCGGATTGTCCATGATGAAGCGGTCGTAGATCATCGTGCCCCAGCCGTACCAGTGCGAGCAGTGCGCAATGAAGCGGACGCCCGGGAAGTTGGATTCGATGGCGTTCTTCATCGCCCAGTAGATCTTCTCCACGTGCGTGAAGTCCGCGACCGTGTCCATCGTGCCGAACATCTGCGGGATGTCCATGATGTTGTCGGGGTAGAAGAAGGTGATGCGGTTCTCAAACCACTTTTCGCCGTATTCACTGCCCATATCGCGGCCGCCGTGCGCCTTGCAGATCTCGCAGGCGATCCGCATCTCGATGTCCACGATCTCCTCAATGCCTTCCAGCGTGAAGTTTAAGAAGTTGCCCTTCTCCTCGACGCCGATGATCTTCTTGATGATGGACGCGGTCTCCGCTTCGTCAAAGAAACGCATGACCGACGGCTGCATCTTGTTCATGATGTCGCGGCCGGCTTCCAGGCCGTCGTGCATCGTCGGGAAGATGAACGCGTGATGCTTCCGGCATTCCGGCTGCTCGAACAGGCGGAAGGTCGCCTTGGTGATGACGCCGAGTGTGCCTTCGGAACCGATGAATATCTGGTTCAGGTCCGGGCCGGCGGCGTGCTTGGGCACCGGCAGTGTATTGATGATGTCGCCGTTCGGCAGGACGATCTCCATGCTCATGCACATATCGTCGATCTTGCCGTACTTGGAAGAAAGGATACCGATGCCGCGGTGGCCGAGCGCCCCGCCGATCGTTCCGCAGGTCAGGCAGGAAGGCATGTGCATCGTGGAGAAGCCCTTCTCATTGGCGTACCATTCCAGCTGCTGAAAGATCATGCCCGCTTCCGCCGTGATCGAGTGGGCATTCAGATCCAGGTCGATCAGATGGTTCATGCGCTTCATGTCGAGCACGATGCCGCCCGCCATCGGAAGTGCACCGCCCTGTGAACCGGAACCGCCGCCCCAGGTATGGACCGGGATCTTGTAGTAATTGGCGATCTTCAGGACCTTGGAGACTTCTTCCGTACAGCCCGGCCGGACGACGACGTCCGGGAGCGGGCCCTCCGCCCCTCTGTCCTGCCACATGCGCGAAAGCCAGAAATAGTCTACACTGTATACCTTAAGCTCCGTCGGCTTCGTGGAGACGTTTTCCCTTCCGACCGCATCCTCCAGTTCAAAGAGGATCATGTCTGTCATAAATGATCTTATCTGCATATCTGCTCCTTTTTATCACTGCGTCCGTGCCGAAACAGGGCGCAGTATTTGATTCTTCTTCATCATCGCCATCATAACATTAATGTAGCTGAATTACAATAATAAAAATAATTTTTTGTAGTTTTACTAATTATGTCTTGAACTTTTTGGCAGAATCCTTTATGATAGTCTGGTATTCGTCTTTCATGCGGGAAGCCGCCGGGAAGGAAGTGTAAACACTATGGCACAATATCATGATAACAATACCGCGAGGCCGGATTCTTCCGCCATCCTGGTGAAGATCGCCTCCATGGAGCGGAGCTTCACGAAATCGGAAAAGAAGATCGCCGCTGTCCTGATGGAGATGCCCGAAAAGGTGATCTATGCCTCGATCGCGGAGCTGGCCGCGAACTGCCGGGTCAGTGAACCGACCATCATCCGCTTCTGCCGGAAGATCGGCCTTGCCGGCTACCAGGACCTGAAGCTGACGCTTGCGATGGAGCTCGTGAACCCGCTGCAGGCGATCAACGAACAGATCACCCGGGACGACGACGTCTCTGACATCGTGAGCAAGGTCTTTAACGGGACCATCGAGACCCTGAACTTTACGCGGAACGGCCTGTCGCTGCCGGACCTTGAAAAGGCGGCGGCGCTGATCGCCGGGGCGCGCAGGATCATCGCGGTCGGCATGGGGAACTCCCACGCGATCTGCATTGATCTTCAGCACAAGCTCCTCCGGCTGAACCTGGACGTCTCCGCCTACACCGATCCGCACCTCGCATCGATCAGCCTGGTGCACGCGGACGAGCGGGACGTGCTCTTCGCGATCAGCCACTCCGGCTCTTCCAAAGAGATCGTGGATCTCGCGACGGAGGCCGCGCGGAACCGGGTCCATGTGATCAGCATCACGGGCGCGGGCATCACCCCGCTCAGCAAATGCTCGGAGATCACGCTGCACACCTGCTCCAACGAGACCAAGTACAGCATCTT
>CADBQM010000042.1 GCA_902796795.1 uncultured Eubacteriales bacterium | reverse complement strand
TCGTACTCTAAAAAAGGAGTGCCGTCTGACGGCACTCCTTCCATTCATTTGCTCTTGCTGATCAAGTCAGGTCTGTTTTCCCGAATTTCATATCCTCCGGCATGGGATTCACGTGGGCAAGTCCCAGGCGCTCGATTCCCTTCATGTACTTGTCCATGCGCTCCGGCGTATTGCACACATACCAGTCGTCATTCCAGGTCCTTAAGAACAGCCAGCCGATGTCCTTGAAGTGATAGGCTTCCTCATCGGCGCAGGCGCACTCAAAGGCCTGCGGGATCGGCACACCGGCTTCCATCTTTTCCTTCAATGCATCCAGATATGTGCTGTACACCTCTAAAGGCGAACACTGCTTTTCCCTGCAGACAGCCGCTGCCATTCCGGCGACTTCTCCCAGAGCCCCCAGCGTCCGCATCACGCGGATGGAAGAAAAGGCCACATGGGTGCAGCTCAGGATCCGCCCTGCAAGAAGCAGGTTGCCGACCCCCTTCGGGACCATACAGCGGTACGGCACCGGGTAGGGCTCATGGATGCCCAGATGATAGGCAAAGGAACGGAACGGTTCCGGAAAAGCGTCGTCGTTATCCGGCTCCGGGAAGTGCATATCGATGGTCCAGGTCGCCACGGCGGAAGCATCCTCGTAGATCACATGGTCGACCATGTCGTTCTGCGTCAGGATATGCTCGCCCATGATGCGGCAGCTCTCCCGCTTTCCGCCCATAGGGCTGATCCAAACAAGCTCCGAGTTCGCAAAATCCGCTTTGTTTTTGTAATGGTTTTTCTGATAGGCCCAGTTGGACAGGATCGCCCTGAGGCCGTAATCACGGATGTATTCGGTCTCGTGGACCATATCCCGGCGGAAGCCGGTCTCCTGCTCCCAGTCCCCGCTTTTCACATTCAGGCAGGTGCTGTCCGTAAGCCCCATGTTCCAGTCGATATCCGGGAAAGGCATGTTCTTTTCCCGTTCCTCGGAATACCAGCGGAGCGAATGCCCCATCACCAGTTTTTCCGCTTCCAGCGGGGCCAGCGATTCGTTAAACGCGCTGCGCGCTTCCCTGCCGTACATGGTCTCGCAGCCGGCCGCACGGGCGAGAGTTGCATCACCGGTGGCGTCGATAAAGAGCGGTGCACGGAAACGGGTCCGCTTCCCGCTGAGGACGTTTGTCACTACAACAGAAGAAATCTGCCCGTTCTTTTCACACTCCGTCTCCGTCACACGGCTGTTCAAAAGCAGCGTGCCGTTCAGGCCGCCCTCCCGGACTTCAAAGGCATGCGCTTTCCGGGCATCCTCGTAATAAGAAGCATCATACAGTGAGGGCAGGCCCATGATGGGCGAGATCTCCTTTACCACGTCACCAAGATGCGGATAGGGCTTCCGGTTGATCTGACCGCCCAGGTTCACGCGGACTTCCGAAGAATTGCAGCCGCCCAGGACGCTGCGGTCGTGGATCAGCAGGGTCTTTACGCCAAGCCGGGATGCGGAAAGCGCTGCGCAGATCCCGGCGATACCGCCGCCGGCCACGATCAGCTCATAACGCTCCGCGCTCTCTGTCACTTCTGCGCCGCCAAGCGTGCGGCGGAGTTCGTCCAGCTCCTCTGTACTGTTCCCGGGGACATCTCCTTCCGTTGTCAGATAGATCGCATCCGCGCGGCCATTAAAGCCGGTCAGATCGTGCAGCGAAAGCGTATGGCTGCCCACGGAAAGAAACTGTTCTCCGGCCTTCTGCCAGGCCCACTCCTTTCCGTTTGTTCCGAGGATCGCTGTCATCATGCAGCTGTCGATCTGAAGCTGAAATTTCCCCGCAGGGTCCTTCACATCCCAGACGGCTGTCCAGTCCCGGGTCCGCACATAGACTGCATAGGTTCCGTCCTCGGGGATCTCGATGTTAGTCCTGGCATCCTGCACCGGAACGCCCAGACCGTGTGCCATAACATAGGCAGAATGCAGTTCTTCAAAGGACTGGGAATCGACAAACCAGCCACCTAAATGGTCGAAGCTTTCCGCTTCCAGAAACAGCCTGCTCATAAGGGGATCACCACCTGATCCATGCCCCAGACCGTGATCTCTTCCACGAATACATGGTCCGGCAGCTGATAGATGTCATAGACGGCTTTGGCGATATCTGCGCCTTTTAAAGCCGGGACAGTACCGCGTTCCGTGAAGTTGGCGTTCTTATCAAAGTTCGTCGCACCGGCGCCGGGGATCAGACAGGTCACGCGGATCCCGTACGGGCCGAGTTCCGTGGTCAGCCCTTTGGTAAAGCCCAGCACACCCCACTTGGCCGACGCATAGACCGACCAGCCGGGCCAGGCCTGCTTGGCGCATACAGAGGAAACGTTGATCACCGTGCCGTGCCCCTGAGCCTTCAGCATAGGGGTAAATGCACGGGCGCCGTAGATCACGCTGTTCAGATTCAGGCGGATACAGCGGTCGATCTCTTCGACCGTGAGCTGGTCCGTTTCCTTGATCGCCACACCCCCGCCGGCGTTGTTCATCAAAAGATCGATCCTGCCGTATTTTTCCTGTATATAAGCCGCCAGTTTTTCCCAGTCCTCAGGATCCGTGGCATCTGCCCGGAAGGTATCCACGCCGATCGCTTTCGCTGTCTCGTGCAGCCGGTCCTCATATCTTCCGGTCACCACTACATGACAGCCGTTTTCCGCAAACAGCTTTGCGGTCTCAAAGCCGTAACCACTGGTACCGCCTGTAATCAGGATCACATCATCACGCATAGGCGCCTCCTTATTGTTTAAGATTGATATTAAATTAACACAAAAGCTTCAAAAGAGCAATGAGCGCAAAAGAGGACCGCACCGGCGGTCCCCTTCTTTCTGTCTATGATGCATTCGGCACCCGCAGTGCCCGCATGGAGTTTAAGATCGCAATCACCGCGACACCCACATCCGCAAAGACCGCAAGCCACATGCCTGCGAGGCCTAAAGCGCCCAGGATCAGCACCGCGAACTTGACCGCGAGCGCAAAGACGATGTTTTCCCGGACGATCCGCATGGTCTTTCGCGAAATAGCGATGCTCTTCACGATCTTTCCAAGCTCGTCGTCCATGAGGACGATATCCGCGGCTTCGATCGCGGCATCCGAGCCCAGCGCTCCCATGGCGATGCCGATATCCGCGCGCATCAGTACGGGTGCATCGTTCAGTCCGTCGCCCACAAAAGCGGTCTTTTCTTTGCCTTTCTGTGCCTGTAGAAGCTCCTCCATGCACTGTACCTTATCTGCCGGCAGAAGTTCCGCATACACGCTGTCGATCCCCAGTTCGCCGGCGATCTCCGCTGCCGCCTCTTTCCGGTCTCCGCTCAGCATCACGGTGTTTTCGATACCGGCGTTTCTCATGGAGCGGAAGGCTTCTTTTGTGCCTTCTTTTAAGTTGTCACGGATCAGGATCGCACCAAGATAACTTCCGCCTGCTTCCTCTTTTTTCCCCAGAAGCACCAGCGTGCCGACCTTTGCAAGCGGCGGAACTTTGATTCCGCTCTCCTCTAAAAGCTTCCGATTGCCGATCAGATATTCTTCTCCGTCAAGCTTTGCGCGGATCCCGTGCCCCGCGATCTCTTCCACCTGAGATACGGCCGACGCATCCGCGTCCTTCCCGTATGCCGCAAGAAGCGCTGCGGCGATCGGGTGTGTGGAAAAAGCCTCCAGCTGCGCCGCCGTCTTCAGCAGGTTCTCTTCTGTCTGCCCATCTGCGGGGAGCACTTCCGCCACCCGGAACTCACCCTTCGTGAGTGTACCGGTCTTGTCAAAGACCATCGTGCGAACGTCCGCCAGCGCTTCCAGCACATTGCTGCCCTTGACGAGCACGCCAAGCTTTGACGCCGCGCCGATCCCGCTGAAGAATCCCAGCGGTACCGAGATGACCAGCGCGCAGGGACAGGAAATGACCAGAAACGTGCAGGCTCTGCGGATCCATTCCGCCCAGCTTCCCTGGAAGAACAGCGGCGGGATCACCGCAAGCAGCACCGCCGCGATCGTGACCGCAGGCGTATAGTATTTTGCGAAGCGGGTGATAAAGTTCTCTGTTTTTGCCTTCCGGGAGCTCGCGTTTTCCACCAGTTCCAGAATGCGGCTCACCGTGGAGTCTTCATATTCCTTGGTGACCCGGACCTTCAGTACATCTGTGGTATTGATGCAGCCGGATAAAGCTTCCTCTCCCTCCTGCACGCGCCGGGGGACGGATTCGCCGGTCAGCGAGCTGGTATCCAGGAAGGAGCTGCCCTCGAGGACAATGCCGTCCAGCGGGACGCGCTCGCCGGGCTTGATGACGATGATATCGTCCACGTGGACGTCCTCCGGATCTTCCTCCGTGATCTCACCGTCCCGCAGCAGGTTGGCATATTC
>CADBQM010000041.1 GCA_902796795.1 uncultured Eubacteriales bacterium | reverse complement strand
CTTTCCGCAGATCTTCATCTCATCGATCCTCGCGCAGCGGGTATCCTGCGGCTGCCGCGGTTCGTTCATGTCACGTCCGTGGTAGATGATGTAGCATTTTCCGCCGTCAAACAGCACGCTGTTGTGTCCCATCCCTTCGATCTCGTCGTTCGAACGCAGCAGCGGCTGATAAGTATGCTCGTCCGGATGCTTTTTCCAGGGAAGCGTCCGAAGGTCCGCGTCCTCCGGGCCTTCCGCGGTGCTGTAGCCGATGAAATAGGTCGGATTCGTATATGCCGCGCCGGAGTACATCAGGAAGTGTACGCCTTCGTAATAGAAGTAGAACGCACCTTCGATCGTATGCCAGTCTTCGCCTTCCTTAAAGCGGTTCCGCATGAAGATCTCTTCGTCCAGCGTCGGCAGGACGATTGGCTTCGGGTCGCCTTCAAGCGTCAGCGGATCGATGAACTTATCGCAGAGGATGTAGGTGCCGACGCGCCCGTCTTCCGCTTCGTAGCGGTTGTTGCAGTAGAACAGGTACAGGCCGGACGGTGTTTTAACCGTATGCGCGTCGATGGAGAACGGCGGCAGCAGGTCTTTTACGTATTCAAACGGTCCCTCCGGACCGTCCGCGACCGCGACGCGCATCGTCTGGCCGTGATCGTCGTGGGAATCCATGTCCAGGCTGGAATAGTACATATAAAACTTCCCGTCCAGTTCGATGACCGAAGGTGCCCAGACCGTCTTCTGTCCTTCCGCGTGCAGCGGATTGCCTTTATACTCCCATTCACCGAACAGGCTGTCCGAAGTATAGAGCTGCGGTCCGCCGGTGGCATAAAGATAATACCTGCCGTCCGAGGCCTTCAGCATATACGGATCCGCCTGGCCGAGCGGTGCGGGATCGTTCTCTTTTCTCTTATAAAGCTTCATTCCTTAACTCCCTTCTTGCGGCAGCGTTTCTTTCATAAGAAAACAGCACCGATGGTATTGTTCGGCGCTGTTTTCAGACTCAGAAAAACACTGTTTATTTTACCGAGCTGTCCAGCTGTCCCTCAATAATGAAGCGCTGCAGGAACAGGTATAACAGGATGATCGGCAGAAGACCGATCGCGCAGGTCGCGCACGCGTAAGGAACATCCTTGACACCGTTGGAGCCGGCAAACACCGCCTTGATAACAAGAATAATGGTGTATTTTGCCTTATTTGTCAACAGGAACATCGGCATCAGGTAGTTGTTCCAGGAACCGACGGCGGTCATGATGACACGTGTTACGGTGATCGCCTTCAGCTGCGGAAGGATGATCCGGAAGAACGTCCGGATAACGCCCGCGCCGTCGATCGATGCCGCTTCGTCCAGTGCCTGCGGGATCGAGATCACAAAGCTGACGTACATGAACATGGTACCCGGTATACCGCCGGTGCCGGAAAGAAGCGCCAGGCCGAGCAGGCTGTTGACCATGCCGAGCTTGACCATCAGACCGTAGGTACCGACTAAGAGCGCGATGCCGGGGATCATCATGATCAGCATGTTGATGGTACGGATGGAACGCGTCAGCCAGCTGTTGGAACGGGCAACACCGTAGGCAGCCAGTGCGGAGACCGTGATCTCCAGGACGATCGTGACCGCCGCGATGATGATGGAGTTAATGAAGCCCATCCACACGTCTTTGTTCGCAATGGCTCTTTCGTAATTGTTCCAGTTAAAGACCCGCGGCAGCGGCAGTGTTTCGGACATCGTCTGCACCGTACGCACGGAGAGGTTCAGCAGTACGTAGATCGGGAGCAGGTACGACAGCACGAACACGATCGCCAGCAGGTAGTACCACCATTTGGATTTGTTCAGAGAAGCAGGAGCTTTTGCCTTGACTTTCATCAGTACTCGACCTCCCTTCTCTTCAGGAATTCATTGATCGGGATCGTAATGACCAGGATCACGAAGAACATGATGACACCGACTGCGGAAGCATAGCCCGCTTTCTCATCCTGGAAGTACAACAGCTGGATGTAGTAGGAAAGCGAGAGGGATCCGCGGCTCGGGCCGCCGCCCGTCAGGGCGACGATCACGTCGTACATCTTGAAGCCGCCGATGAGGTTCAGGACGACTGCGGAGATGATGGACGGGATCAGGAGCGGCAGCGTCACGTGACGGAAGACCTGCATCGGGCCTGCGCCGTCCAGACGTGCTGCTTCACGGTACATATCCGGGATGCCCTGAAGGCCTGCCAGGTACAGGATCATGCAGATACCCATGTACTGCCAGGAGTTCGCGATCATACAGACGATCGTTGCCTTGAGGCCGGTCTCCGTCCAGTAAACGGGCGCGATACCGAACCAGCCGAGCATCTCGTTGAAAACACCACCATCCATCTGTACGAAGAAGTACAGGATCTGGCCCATGATAAAGCCGGAGATCATGATGGGCATATAAAGGATCGCACGCACGGCGTTGCGGCCCTTAAATTTCTGATTTAATAATAAAGCTGTGGAAAGACCCAGGATGTTCTGGAAAAGCGTCGAACCGAAACCATAGATCATGGTATTGCCGAGCGTCTTAAAGAACAGTTTGTCCTGGAAAGCCTTGACGAAATTCTCAATACCGATGAAACGCATATTCTGCGAATAACCGTTCCATTTATATAAAGAAACGCGGATACCGTTGACGAGCGGAACGCCAAGGAACAGTGCAAGAAGCAGAATTGCGGGAATTGTCAGCATCAGATACTGACGGCGTTTTTTCTTCATTGCTTTAACTCCCCTTTACATTGTAAAAAGGGTGGCGGGGCGAAACCGCCCCACCACCCGGGGTTCAGTGCTGATTATTTGGAGTGCGCTTCCTCATAGAGGTCGTCGTAGTTCTCCTTCAGATAAGCAAGAACTGCATCGGTGTTCGCCGCGCTGTGATCCTGGAAGAAATCGTTGCAGGCGTTGCCGAAGATACCCCACATACCCGAAGGCATGTACTTTCTGTCCCAAAGGTTGTCGTAGAAGATGTCGCGGTCCGCGCACTTCTCCTGGAACACCTTGAGCATCTTAAGACCGTAGCCCTCGTCGATCGCCATAGCGGACTTCAGGGACGCGATCTTACCGGTGGAATCGTTCATCGTCTTAGCGTTTTCAGCCTGAGCCATGAAGTTCAGGAACGCCTTCGCCTGGTCGACATTCTTGGTGTCTTTCCAGATACCGAAGGTATCGCCTTCGCCGATGTTCACTTCCTCAGTGCCGCCCTCCTTAGAAGCAAAGTTCGGGATAAGCGCGAAGTTTGCATCCGGGTTCAGGGTCAGGCAGGAAATGCAGAAACCGGGGTCGTTGCCGAGCATGAACGCAGCTTCGCCGTCAGCGAACTTCTGGGTCATGTCGTCGTTGTTACGGGTCAGGACATCCTCAGCCCAGAAACCGGCGTCGATGGTGCGGGCAACCCAATCCATCAGCGTGGTCTTGTAGGACTGCCAATCCCATGTGCCGTCCAGCTGTGCCTTCTCATCAACAGCAGCCTCACCAGGATAGGTGACGAAACCGCCGGCGATGTTCGCGAAGATACCGGAACCGGAGTTGGAGCCGATCGGGGTCTTGCCGATCGCCTTGACCTTCTCGCAAGCTGCATAGAGGTCTTCCCAGGTGTGGATAGCGTAGATGTCGACACCGGCTGCGTCGGTGACGTCGGTGTTGACCAGCGTCGCGTTGACAAGCTCGGAGATCATCAGAACATAGATGGTGCCATCCGCATCAGCAATAACGCCGAGACCGGACTCATCAAGATCGGAATACCAAGGCTGATCGTTCAGGGGCATCAGGTATTCTTTGTAACGAAGGATGGACCAGCCGTGCGTCTGGAAAACATCCGGAAGATTGTTGGAAGCCATACGGCTCTTCATGGTCGCTTCGTAATCACTGCCGTATTCGTCGATAACGACTTCAATGCCGGTCTCTTTGGTGAACTTCTCCGTAAGACCCTTGAAGACCTCGAGCTGGTCACCGGTGTAGGTAACAGCAACTTCGATAGAGCCACCCTCAGTCTTCCCTTCTTCTTTGCTCTCATTTTCCTTCTCGGTACCCTGGGTCTCGGGGGCTTTGGACTCATTGCCGCCGTTGCCGCCGCAGGCTGCGAGAGAAAGGATCATAAGGGCTGCAAGAATGAGTGCAAGTACCTTTTTCATTTTTCCCTCCTCTAGAGATAATCTTTTAACAATTATGTACCTTTACTCAACGATAAAACTGTCGAATATCAGTTCATAAATTGCCTCAACAGGATGATTATAACATTTTTTTGTTAAAAATCAACAAAATTACATATTTATTTTTTTGATATATCTAATCTATATTCACAAAACAATTAAGTGCATTATTTATGAATGATTGAAAACAAAGGTCGAAAGACGCTCAAATGCTTGTTTTATGCGGCTTTCAGGCAATGCAAGGTTCATGCGGATCGCATACGGATGGAAGAACGGCCGCCCGTCCTGCCACGCCACATAGACGTCATAGCCCTTCTGGAGCAGTTCATCCATGGAAATATTGTACTTCTGGCAAAATTCCGTACAATCCAGATAGAGCATATACGTACCTTCCGCCTGCATCACCCGCACACCGTCGAATCTGTCGATATAAGCGCAGGCTGTGCGG
>CADBQM010000040.1 GCA_902796795.1 uncultured Eubacteriales bacterium | reverse complement strand
GTGCCGGAGGCGGTCTGCGCGATATATGATCCTGAGGACCCGAAGCAGATGGCCGAACAGTTTGAGGAACTATTAGACCGTGCGGACGCCGTCGCAGCGGGACCGGGGCTCGGAAAGCTCCGTTCTTCCGTGATCACGGTGCTGCTCGACTATTTCTCCCCGGAGAACGGGAGGCGGAAGGACGCGAACGGGACGGAACGGAAGGATAAGAAGCTGCTGCTCGACGCCGACGCGCTGAACGCGCTGACGACCCAGGGCGTACCGGCCTCCCTGATGCCGGCGCTCCTTGCGGCCGACCTGCTTCTGACGCCGCACGCCGGCGAGATGGCAAGGCTCCTGGGCCTGAAGCACAGGATCACGGAAAAGGAGCGGGAAGCACTCATTATCCGCGCATCTGAAACGTACGAAGCAGCCGTGCTCTTCAAAGGGAACGGTACGCTGATCCGCGAAGCACCCGGCAGGGCGGCAAAACGCGGCGGAAAAGCAAAAAAAGAAGCGGATACGGTACGTCTGTATAAGAATCCGACCGGCGGCCCCGGCCTTGCGCGGGCAGGCTCCGGCGATGTGCTGACCGGTATCGCCGGCGCGCTCATGGCGGAAGGCATGGACGCCTTTACCGCAGGCTGCTGCGGCGCTTACCTGCACGGGCTTGCGGGCGATCTCGCGGCGGAAAAGTTCGGCGTGCGCAGCATGCTGCCGTCCGACGTGATCCAGATGATCCCGGAAGCGCTGCTTACGGTGGACGGGGACGTCGTCGCCGTTTTCTGATCTGAAATCTATTGCGGAAGCCGGAGCCAAAGCGGCTGCGGATCCGGATCCTTTCCTCCCTTGACACTGATGCTTCCTCAGGATCGCGAAAGAATGCAGGGGCTTAGGAACAAAACGGGACAATGCTCCTGAAGTAGGATCACTGAAAAAAGATGCCCCGGACAGCGAAGCCTGTGCTGTCCGGGGCATCTTTTATGCTTTTGGATAAATTTGTGATTACTTCACACTCCGTATCGTGTATTCCGTGACGTCCAGGATCGTCTCGCCGTCCACCTGCAGGGCGCAGGGGCGGTCAAAGCGGACCGTGATCTCTTTGCCGCGCAGGATCTCGCACATTTCCGTGTGCTTCACGTGCTCACCCTTGAAGATCGAAGGAAAGACGATCAGGGTCTTCAGTTTGCCGGTCCCGTACATGACGAGGGTCGAAAGCAGGCCGTCTTCGGCTAAACGGTCCTGGCCGGGCGTCGGGATCATGCCGCCGCCGTAGCAGCGCCCGTTCATCGTCGGCGCAAGCCAGACCTTTTTGAATTCCTTTGCTTTCCCGTCCACGATGACGGTCGCGTTCACCGGCTTGAAGTAGAAGAGCAGGCCTTTGATCGCGATCCCGGTATAATTGATCTTCTTATCGGATTCCGCTTTCATTTTATCGCCGACTTCGCAGCAGTAGCCGTCGATGCCGTAGCCGACACCGTTCAGTACCCGGTAGTCTTTTCCTTTGACGGTAACGACGGGCAGCTTTTTAAAATATGGGTTCATCCGGATCGGCAGGTTCTTTTCGTTCCTGCCGACGTCGTTCAGGAAATCATTGCCGCTGCCGGCAGGGCAGTAGTAGACGTCGATCGAAAGCCTGTCCGGATCGATGCTGTTCACGAAGCGGTTCAGCGTGCCGTCGCCGCCCGTCAGCACCAGCTTTTCGTCTGACGGAACGGAAGCGAGAAAGGCTTCCATGTCCCCGATCTTTGTTACGTCCTCGAAACGGAAGGAAGCGTCTTTGATGAACTCCTTCACTTTTTCCGCGTCTTCCCTGCCCCGTTTGTTGTCCGCAAACGGGTTGTACAGCACCAGATATTTGTCCATTTCCCTTTTTCCTTTCTGATCGTCAAAAATTGACTTTTCATATCCTGCATGATACACTAATCAGGTCGAAAAGTAAAGTTTTTCGGCCTTTTCAGAAGGAGGCGTCATGTCCTTTTCCTATGATGCGGTGATCTTTTTTTCCGGCGATATTATTAAAACTGAACAAGCGCTGCGGTCGCTCCTCAGGCAGGACTGCCCGCCCGGCAGGACGCTTCTTCTCTGTGCGGAAGGCGAAGAAGCCCAGCTTTCTTTTGCCGCCGGAACCATAGAGATCGTCCCGCTTCCGGTAAACGATCCGGGCTTGTTCCTTGCGGTCGGCACGCGGCGGACGGAAGCACCGTACGTCCTGTTTCTTTCCGGCAGCTGCGGCCGTTTTCCTGCCGCGCTTTCTGC
>CADBQM010000039.1 GCA_902796795.1 uncultured Eubacteriales bacterium | reverse complement strand
TTTTCTGACGGAGTAGACGGAATAAGAAGCCGCGGCGATCGACGCCGCGTACATGGTACCCGCAACCGCAGGGGCTACGAGCGCGTCCGCCATATGCATAGTTTTCCTCCTCTTTCTTTGAGATAAAAAAGATTCCGGAAGAAACGCCGTAAAAAAGGGCGCACCTTCCCTTCGAAAAGAAAAGCGCGCCTTCCTGGCACTTCAGATCCGCTTCAGCGGATTTTTAAACAGTTTAATGTAAAAGAAACAGCTTGTCAAGGAAAAGCCGCTTCTCCGACCTAAAAAGTCGCGATCAGCGCGACCGCCTCTTTGACGACCGCGGCCATCCCGCTGTTCCCCGTGCCGACGATATAGTTATCACAGTGATTGAACGGGATCAGCACGCGTTTCGCTTCCGCCCGGGAGACCGCCAGCGCGACCCGGGGCGTGATCTCACCGAGCATCGCGTCCGCGATCACGATCCCGATCGGGCCGACGACGACTTCGGCCTTCCTGAGCGCCACGATCACCGCGTTCTCCCCGGTCGCCGCTTCGTCCGCGCCCGCGCGCAGCATGGCGGACGTCGCGATGCTGTTGGTCCCCACCGCGTAGACGTATGCCTCCGGGATCTCCTTTTTGATCCCCTCTACAAGCATCCTTCCGAGTCCGCCGCCCTGGGCGTCGATCACCAGAATCTTCATTCTCCCTCCTCTGTTCCGTATCAATACAGGATCATCCTGCTGTCTTTCAGCACGTCGTCACGGTAGACGAGCTTCAGGCTGAAAAAGCCGCGGTCTTCTGTCAGTTCCTTCAGGAAAAGCTTATCGCCCTCCCAGACCGGCAGGCACGGGACCTCTTCCTTTTTTACCCAGGCAAGCTCGCCTTCGTCGCAGTCCTTCACCTCTCCGTCAAAATCGTTCGAGGTGAAGAGGTGCATGTATTCCGTGACGTCATCGTTCAGGACGAAGGTCACGAGCCCGCGGAAACGAAGGGACCGGACCTGAAGGCCCGTTTCTTCCAGCGTCTCCCGGATCACACAGTCCTCCGGGCTCTCGCCTTCCTCGAACTTGCCGCCGATCCCGAGCCATTTGTCGTGGTTCATATCGTTCTTCTTTTTGGTCCGGTGCAGCATCAGGTACTGCCCGTCCCGTTCCAGATAGATCAGGGTGCTGTTCACCATCATTTCCGTTCCTCCGCCTGAAGAAACTGTTCCACGTCGTAGGCGCTCGGCAGTACCGGTCCCTGGACGTTTTCCCCTGCCCCGCCGTCCTTTTCCGGGTCCACGCGGTCCCGTTCCGTGCTGCGCCACTGAAAACGCCTGAGGTCCACCTGCAGGTTCACGACCTCAACGCCTTCTTTTTTCAGGTGTGCTTCCTGGACGTGGATCCCGCCGAAGGCAAAAGCGCCGGTCAGCTTTCCCTCCGCGTTCACGACGCGGAAACAGGGCGTGCCGTCGGGATCCGGATTTTTGTGCAGCGCGTTGCCGACCGCCCGCTGCGCATTCGGCGAACCCGCAAGATACGCGATCTGCTGATATGTCGCGACCTTCCCGTACGGGATGCGCCGCACCGCTTCATAGACTCTTTCCCGGAATTTCATCTTACTCTGTCTCTATCCGGATCCGGCTGCCGCCGCTCCGTTCCTTAATGACCAGGATCTTGTCGGGGATCCGCGCCTTCAGCTCCGGTACGTGGGAGATCACGCCGATCAGCCGCCGGCCTTCTGAGAGGGAAAGCAGGGTCGAGAGTGCCTGCTCCAGGGAATCCTCGTCCAGCGAGCCGAAGCCCTCGTCGACGAACATCGTATCGAGCTCAACGCCGCCCGCGTTCATCTGGATTTCCTCCGAAAGGCCGAGCGCCAGGGCGAGCGAAGCCTTAAAAGATTCGCCGCCGGAGAGCGTCATCACGCTCCTGGTACTGCCGTTGTAATGATCGGTCACGTCGATCTCGAGCCCGCTCTGGCTCTGCTGGGACAGGTGCTTCGACCGCACCATCTCGTACTGCGCCGCGCTCAGCCGCATGAGGTGGGTATTCGCCCGGTACAGGATGCGGTCGAAAAAGGCCGCCTGCACGTAGGTCTCGAGCATGCGCTTTTCCTTCCCGCCGAGCGTCCCGTTCGCGGTATCCGAGAGCTGGGAGGCCAGCATATAGTCCTCTTCGCGTTTTTTCTCTTCTTTCAGTTCCTTCTCAAGGGACGAAAGTGTTTCTTCATGCTGCGTGATCGAAGAAACGAGGCTGCGGGCCTCCTGTTCCTTCCCGCGGCGTGTTTCTTCCAGCGTCCGGAGCGCGGAAAACAGCTTTTCCGGGTCTTCCGTCCCGGCTTCCATGATCATGGTCTTTAGCTGCTGATAACGGCCGGAAAGTTCCTTTTCCTTTCCTTCCGCCGTCTTCAGCGCTTCCTCCGCCAGTTTCAGCGTTTCCCTGCTTTCCTCCTCGGAAGGGATCCGCACGATCTCCGCCTTCAGCGCATTCAGCTTTTCATTAAGGAACTGCATGAAGGCTTCCGCATCTTCCGTTTCCGGGAATTCTCCCGTAAGCTTCTTTCTTTTCTCCGCCAGGATCTTCTCTTCGTTCTCTGTTTTCCCGCGGACTGCCGCCGCCTGTTCCGAAAGCGCCGCCGCCTGTTTCGCGGCCCGATCAGCTTCCTGCTCCTTCTCTTCAACGCTGTCTTCGTCCGGTGTGTCTTCCGTGAGCAGCGCCGGGGCGGGATGCACGAGTGCGCCGCAGACCGGGCAGGGAACGCCGTCTTTCAGATCTTTTGCCATCAGACCGGCCTGGGCGTCCAGGAAACGCTTCCTGTAAGCTGCCGCGACCTGAGCCTTCTCCGCCGCCTTTTCGGAAGCTTTCACATAGCGTTCCTTTGCCGACTGATATTCCTTCCGATCCGAAAGCAGCGCTTCCTGAAGCGCCTTCAGCTCCGAGAGCGCTTCTTCCTTTTCTTCGAGCAGCCGCTTCTTCTCCGAAAGCGCCGCGGCTTCTTCCGCTTTCTTACGGGCTTCCGATGCAGCCGCCGTTTTCTTTTCCGTGACCGCATGTGCAGCCTTCAGCGCCGTTTCTGCCGCCGCCAGGTCCTTTTGCTGTTTTTCCCGCTCTTTTTCCTTATCCGCCGCAAGCTGCAGCCGCCGAAGTTCCTCCTCTGATTCCTTCAGGAAGTCTTCCGGGATCTTCAGCGCCGCTTTTTCTTCTTTGATGCAGGCGGCAAGGATCTCCGGCACTTCCGCCGGCAGAAGCTGCCCCTCCGTCAGTTTCCGGCAAGCTTCACTTTCCGCTGCCGCTCCGCTGAAATGAAGGGATCCCGTCAGCTGCCCGATCCGGATCCGGACCGTATCCAGCTGTTTTTTCTTATCCGACGCGTCGGCTTTCAGCACTTCCTGCAGCTTGAGATAGCGGCCGGTCCCGAACAGTTCGCGAAACAGCGCGCGGCGCTCCTGCGTCCCTGCCGTCAGTACCCGCATGAAATCTCCCTGTGCAAGCATCGCGATCCCGACGAACTGGTCCGCGCTGAGCTTCAGGATCTCCCGGACTTTCTCTTCCGCTTCTTTCTGCCTTGTCACGACACTCCCGTCCGGCAGGGTCAGGCACACAGCAGCTTTTTCAACGGCGGTGCCGCTGCCGCGCAGGGCCGGCCGTTCATATTCAGGGTTCCGGCGGATCCGGTACTGCCTTCCGGCGACCTCGAATACCAGCTCCACATAAGTCGGCGTCCCGGCTTCCGCGTACTTGGAGCGCAGCATGCCCTCCTTCCGGAGGCTGCCGCTCGCCCGTCCGTAGAGCGCGTAGCAGATCGCGTCAAAGATCGTCGTCTTGCCGGCCCCTGTATCGCCTGAGATCAGATAGATCCCCCGGGTCCCGAAGACTGTAAAATCAACGCTTGTTTCCTTCGCATAGGGGCCGAAGGCCGACAGGGTCAAAAGTACCGGTCTCATTCCGCCTCCTCCCCGAAGATCTTCTCGATCACGGCGTTGACCGCCGCCGCCTGCTTTTCATTCAGTTCCTTTCCGTTCTGTTCTTTAAAGAAGGCTGCAAAGAGCTTTTTCGGATCCGTCTCTTCCGGATCCGCGGCTTCGCCTGTAATGACACCGTTCCGGGTCCGCGTATTGTCGTACTGCAGCTTCATGATGTTCGGATAAATGACCCGGAGCCGGTTCAGCGCGTCCGGGATATCCTCCTCGTCCGTCAGGGTGACGGAAAGATAATCATCTGTCTGCGTCCCCGCATAATTATTCCTGGCCGTCAGTTCTTCATAGCTGCCGCGGATCTCCCGCATATCGTGCGGAAAAGCAAGCGGCACCGTCCGCACTTCCGTCCGGGTGTTCCCGCCGGTCTTTTCGAACAGTTCCACAACGGTCACGGACTTCTGCTGGTCCTTCTCGGAGAAGGAATACTTAAGCGGCGTCCCGGCGTAGCGGAGGATCTGCCCCGGCCGGCCGGAAGTCTGCTGCGGTCCGTGGAGATGGCCGAGCGCAACGTAATCAAACGGCGCGTAGACCTCTGCGTCCACGTTGTCGATGCCGCCGACTGTGACCTCCTCCGATTCCGAACGCAGCGCGCCGGTCACGAACTGGTGCGAAATGAGTACGTTCCGCCGCCCTTCCTCGACCGCCATCGCGCCGACGGCGGCACGGACGGCATCGCTGTAGGTGACGATCTCCTGCTCCGGGAAAAAGCGTCGCACTTCGGCCGGTTTGATGAACGGCAGCATGTAGACCGCCGTTTCGCCGTAAGCATCCTCAAAAATATACGGTATAGCGCTGCCGTCATAGACCGGAGCAAAATGGACGCCGGAAGACGCCATCAGCCGGCTGCCGAACGAGAGGCGCTCGCTGCTGTCATGATTGCCGCTGATGATAAAGATTTCGGTACGCGTTTCGGCAAGCGCCGTTAAGAAACGGTCGAAAAGACGTACGGCATCCGCGCCGGGGACCGGGCGGTCATAGACGTCCCCCGCGATCAGAACCGCGTCCGGCGCTTCCGCCCGCACAATCTTAAGGATCCCGGAAAGAACGGCCTCCTGGTCCTCGATAAGAGAGAAACCGTTTAAACGTTTCCCGATATGCAGATCTGAAAGGTGAATGAATTTCAAGGTTTATTCTCCGTAAAGCGCGATCGTATCCGCCATCAGCTGCCAGAGTTTTTCATAGTCTACGCCGGTCACGACGAGCGCGTTCGGCTTTCCCTTTTCCGAACAGACCGTACGTCCGTAGCAGGGGCCGTGCGAAAGATCGATCTCCACCTGCATCTCTTTCACGCTGAACAGTTCCGGACAGGCAGCGAAGCTGACCGCGGTCCCGTCGTGCATCGCTCCGGCCGCCGGGCCGTCGATCTCCTGATTGTTGCGGAGCAGGAAGCGCAGGATGCCGCCGCAGAGCTTTGAAGCCGGATTACAGAGCTTTTCGATGCGCTCGACCTTTTCCATGTCCGGCGCCGTTTTATTCGTCACGTCCAGGCCGACCATCACGATGTCGGCGCCGGAGGAAAAGACGACGGAGGCGGCTTCCGGATCAGCGAAGATATTGAATTCCGCTGCCGGCGTCACGTTGCCGAAGCCGTAGGCGCCGCCCATGAGGACGATCCTGCGGATCTTCGGGACGATCGCCGGCTGAAGACGCATCGCCATCGCGATATTCGTGAGCGGGCCGACCGGGATGAGCGTGATATCGCCGTCCGACGCAAGCAGCGTATCGACCAGGTGCAGGACCGCATGCTTTCCTTCCGCCTTCTTTTTAAGCGGCGGAAAAACGATATCCCCGAGGCCGCTCTCCCCATGTACTTCTCCTGCATTGACCGCGCTGCGCACGAGCGGACGGTCGCAGCCGCCGTATACCGGGACGTCGATCCCGAGAAGCTGGCAGACGCTGAGCGTATTATAGAGGGTCTTATCGAGGGTCTGGTTCCCTGCCACGACGGTGATCGAATCCAGCTGAAGCGCCGGGTGTTTTGCCGCGAGGATCAGCGCCACCGCATCGTCCAGCCCGGTGTCGCAATCCACGATGATCCTTGTTTTTTCCATGATCCAGCCTCCCTGAACGTTATCGTTTGGTTCTGATGTCATGTTAGCACGGGCTATTTCCGCTGTCAAACGGAAGCACCGCCAAAGGGAAAACGGCCTTCCGCGCCTCTTGACAGAATGCTGTCCCGGTGCTACACTGCCCCTCGAAAACTGATCTTCGGGGCAGGGTGAAAGTCCCTACCGGCAGTTACAGTCTGCGAGCCTCCGCGCGAAAGCGCGTGCGCATGATGCGGTGAAATCCCGCAACCGACGGTCATAGTCCGGATGAGAGAAGAATGAGGAAGAACGGCGCGGCTTTCTGCCGCCTGCTTTTCATAAATTGCTCCGTGTGTCAAACGCGGAGCTTTTTGTTTTCTTCCTGAAAGATCCGGTTCCTGTCTTACAAACAAAAAAGGAGGAAACATGAAAGAAAACCGTACTGTCAACGTCCGTATGATCGCCGTACTCGGCGTATTTGCCGCGATCGCCTATGCGCTCACGTTCGTGAGCCGCTTCCTGCCGCCGCTGATCCCGGCGGTCCCGTTCCTGAAATACGATCCCAAGGATTTCATCATCGCCATTGCGGGCTTCATGTTCGGACCGCTGCCCGCGCTTGCCGTGATCGTGATCGTTTCCCTGATCGAGATGATCACCGTCAGCGGGACCGGCTTCATCGGGCTCATCATGAACATCCTTTCCAGCGCCGCATTCGTCATGCCTGCCGCCCTGATCTACCGCTATAAACGCACGATCGGCGGCGCGATCACAGGTCTCCTTGCGGGCACGGTCACGATGATCGGCGTCATGCTGCTCTGGAACTATATCATCACGCCGATCTACATGCAGTATCCGCGGGAAGCCGTCAAAGCCCTGCTGCTGCCGGCCTTCCTTCCGTTCAACGCGATCAAGGCCGCGGTCAATATGGCGCTGACGCTGCTTCTTTATAAGCCGCTCGTCATGGCGCTGAAGAAAGCACAGGTCCTGCCGCCTTCGGACGGTCATCATTACCGCGGCGGAAGGACCGTCGGCACGATCCTCTTCGCGCTGGTCCTGCTCGTAACTGCGGCGCTCCTGATCCTGATCTTCAATTCGGTGATCTGACGCGATGTTATAAGAAAAAGCTCCGTACTGCCGGTACGGAGCTTTTTCTTTTTATCCCGGGTGTTTATTTCATCACCATTTCCTTCTCTTCCGGCAATGCGTACGCAAGCGCCTGCGGCCGGTCGAGATAATAATAGGCGACCGTCGTATAGTCGTCATAGCGCGGACCGGTCCAGCCGAGACTGTCAAAGGTCATGCGGAAGCTTTCGTGGAAATAGATGGGGTCGGCGACGTGGAAGCGGTATAAGAGAAAACGCTGCTGCGTATTGTAGCGTTCCCCTCTGCCGCCCGTCTTCGCGAACATGCCGCAGTAGAGGCCGGAAAACTGCTGGTAACGTTGTTCCGACCAGTCGTTGCCGAAGGCAAAGGAACCGCAGAAATAGTCCTCGGTCCCGGTAAAGTTGAGCGTCGGGTAGATATCTCCGTCGATGTACATCTTGGTCTCGCCTTCGACCCAGCAGCTGGAATTGCCGTTCAGGCCGGCCGCGAACGTCACACCGAGGAAGCGTCCTTCGCCGCGGACGTTATCCAGCACCGTGTAGGCACGCCCTTTCGTCACCGGATGCTCCTGCATATACTGCGCGTGGAAATAGCCGGCGCTCTCGTCCGGCCTGCCGTGATAGCCGGAGATCATATAGTAGACGGTCTTCTCTTCATCCGAACGGTTCTCCAGCGTGATCAGCGCGCCGTCGCGGAACGGCATCTCAAAGTACGCGTTGCAGCCGCGGGTCGGCGCAACAAGGATCGCCGCAGAATTCAGTACCATGTATTTCCCGTCGTCATCCGTGAAATTCTCATCATAGGCAACGCCGAAGAAAGCGGAAAGCGGCGCTTCGACAGAAGGCAGGCTAAGATGATCCCAATAGCAGCGCAGGATCAGCTCATGGCGGATGCCGGAACCGATCCACATATGCGTGATCATGCCCTCGCCCTCTGTTTCCAGCAGCGTTGCCGTCGTATGCGGCGCGATGCGGATGAAAGCATTCAGTTTATCGCAGTCTTTGCCGCGTGTACCGCCGTTCGGCTCTCCTTTCGGGTTTTCCGCGGAAAAGGCAAACGATTCGCGGTCGCTCCTGATCTCTGACATTCCCATGGCGTGCCTCCTTTCAGATGACCTCGATCCCGTCCTTGGTCCCGAGCGCAGGGAAAGGCGCTGTCGGCAGCGTCTGATACCAGTAGGCGACGGAAGAGATCGTACTCTTCTGCACGAGATAGCGGCCGCCGTCCCGCCAGCCGAGGTCCTGCACCGTGACCCGGAGGTCCTTTTCAAAACGCAGCGGATCGGTAATATGGAAACGATACATGCCGAAACGTGTATTCGCACTGTAAAGGCCGTCCGGGCGGATCACCTGGTTCAGGCCGGTATACGGCGTGCAGAATTCCATATAGTGCCCCTGCACGTCGAAGTTATAGGCGCCGCAGAAATAGTCCTCGGTCCCCGTCCCGCAGTAGGTCGGATAATCCGTATCGCCGTCCATGTAGAATTTGACTTCGCCCTCGCCCCACCAGTTATTGTTGTTCACCTGCCAGGCGAGATACGTACCGACGTACTGGCCTTTCCCGCGGATCCCGTCGACGATCGTATGGATCCCGTCCGCCGTCGGATCGGAACGCCGGAAGGAAGCGCAGAAATAAGCGCTGTCTTCATCGACTTCCGCGAGCACATAATCGATCTGGTAATAGATCACGATCGGTTCTTCGCGCCGGTTCTCCATCGTGAGCCGCGCCTTTTTACGGAACGGCATCGTAAAATAGGAATTGAAGCCGCTTGCCGGATTCGCGCAGATGGGCAGCGACACGGTCGGCGCGAAAACGTTCCATCCATTCAGGAAGAAATCGCCGGCAGGCACTTCCACCGAAGGATACTCCTGGCCGTCCCAGTAGATCCGGAAGATCATGTCGTGCCAGACCGTCTTTCTTTCCGCGGAAGATCCGAAGGTCATCCAGATATGCTCGATGGCGCCGGGGCCTTCGATCTCCCCGAGCAGGAATTCCGTTTTCGGCGGCATTTCCACGGACGGGCTGATCTTCCAGCCCTTCCCGAGATCGCGGCCCGGCCGTTTCCCCGTGCCTTCTTCCGCCATGCCGCCCCTGCCCTTTTCCCCGGTAAAATTCTCCGGGCTGATCGAACGGCTCTTCGCATCCGATAAAAGATGCATCGTTGCCATTGAATTGTTGATTCCCGTAAACATGTTCACCTCTTATATGAAGACGCCTCTCAGGCGTTTTCTTTCTTTTTGTTCCGTTCTGCCTCGATCGCACGGATCTTTTCGTCCTGCTTCTTTTTCGCGTTCCTCCTGACGATCGCCATCAGGATGACGCCGAAGGCCATGATCAGGAAGGGGGAAAGGAAGAACATGACCAGGCGGAAATAGTTGGGCTTTGGTATCTCCTGCTTTTCTTCCGGGGCATCCTTCATGACCATGTTCCCCGCAGCCGGACAAACGCCTTCCACGTCCTCCGTGATGCCCCTCTGCAGGAAGACAGGCTTTATGCCCCCGGTCAAGACCTGCGAAGCCCGTGCGGGCACGGTGTAAAGCAGCAGCATCAGGACCGGCACCAGGAGGACCGGCATCAGGCGGCGGTACAGCCCCTTTTTACTTCTTTTATCTGTTCTGTTCCGCCGTTCCCGCATTTTCCGGATCCCCCTATGCTTCTTACATCGTTATTAATACCGGTAGCGCCGTCCGTAGCTGCGCATGCGGCATTTATCGCAGACGCTCGACGGATGGTTCCATTTCAGTTTCCTGCCGCAGCGCCGGCAGACCCGCTCCTGCAGCATATGTTCCTCCAGAAGCCGGATGATCTTTCCGGAGATCTCTCTTTTGACTTCCAGGATCTCGGGATTCTTCTCCGCCTGTCCGAAGGATTCGTTGTAATAATACAGGAGATCTAGCGTTTTATACCGGCCTTCCAGCTTCTCCATGTTCAGGCCTTCCGTATGGTCCCGGCAGGAAAGCATCGCGGGCTCCGTATCAAAATGCTCGCCGTGCATCTCGCACTCCGCCATATCCCGCCAGATGGAAAGGAGCTC
>CADBQM010000038.1 GCA_902796795.1 uncultured Eubacteriales bacterium | reverse complement strand
GGCAACCTTTTCGTCCAGATGGGGATCTTAAGGACCCAGGTCCATGTGAGCGACGTACAGCTCATCGAAGAAGAAACGGTGCACGTCAGCGGCAAGCCGGCCGCGTCGCCGCACAGCGGCGGTTTTTCCAAGGCCATGAGCATCTCCCCGGAGATCAACCTGATCGGGAAGACGGTCGACGAAGCGCTGCCGGAGCTCGATAAATACCTGGACGACGCTTACCTTGCGCATCTGGAAAAGGTCCGGATCGTGCACGGGCGCGGGACCGGCGCGCTCCGCAAGGCGGTGCAGAACCGGCTGAAGAAACTGTCCTATATCGCGGAATTCCATTCCGGCGAATACGGCGAAGGCGACACGGGCGTGACCATCGCCACGTTCAGATAACAAAGGAGACCACCGATGGCTGACAAGCAGAAAGTCCTGATCGTCGACGACGACGAGAACATCGCGGAACTGATCTCGCTCTATCTCATCAAGGAATGCTACGAAACGCGGATCGAGCACGACGGCGAAGCGGCGCTCCGCGCGTTCCGGGAATTCAGGCCGAATATCATCCTGCTGGACCTGATGCTGCCGGGGATCGACGGCTACCAGGTCTGCCGGGAGATCCGCCGGGATTCCAACTGCCCGATCATCATGCTCTCCGCCAAGGGCGAGGTCTTTGACAAGGTCCTCGGCCTGGAGCTCGGCGCGGACGATTACATGGTCAAGCCTTTTGACTCCAAGGAGCTCGTCGCCCGCGTCAAGGCGATCCTCCGCCGTGCCGCGAACGAAGGCTCGGCGCCGGAAGTTCCGCAGGAGAAGGGCGATTTCGTGGAATATCCGGACCTGACGATCAACCTCACCAACTACGCCGTCACCTACATGGGCCACAACGTGGACATGCCGCCGAAGGAACTGGAGCTCCTCTATTTCCTCGCGAAATCCCCGAACCAGGTCTTTACCCGGGAGACGCTCCTCGACCGTATCTGGGGCTACGAGTACATCGGCGATACCCGTACGGTAGACGTCCATATCAAGCGCATCCGGGAGAAGCTCCAGGACAACGAACACTGGGCGATCTCCACGGTCTGGGGCGTCGGCTATAAATTCGAGGTCAAGAGATGAGATTTCCGCTCCGCCTGAAGCTGGCGCTGATCTATCTCGCCGTCGCGGCGGCGGGCTTCCTTGTGATGGCAGTTCCGGCGACCAGGCTCATGCGGCAGAGCACCGAAGACCAGGTGATCAGCGCGCTCTATAAGGACGCGAATTATCTCGCGGCATCCTACCGCGTCAATACCGGCGCCGTCAACCAGGGCGAGCTGGAGGCGATGGCCTACGCTTCGCACTCCTCTGTCTGGATCATCGCGGAAGACGGTGAAGTCCAGGCCTCCGCCGGCGACAGGACCGCGCCGGCAGCCGTCCCGGCGTTCGACCCCCGCTCCGGCGTCGGCCATTACTATATGGAAGGCGATTTCTACGGCACCTTCCGGGAAGACATGCTGAGCGTCTACGCGCCGCTGACTTCCGGCGTCCGCACCCGCGGCTATGTGATCGTTCATTATCCGATGACGCTCCTGAGCCAGGAAACAGACCGGAAGCTCGGCTTTTCCTACGTCACGTATATGGTGATGCTGGTGCTGCTCCTCATCGCCTTCATCCTCTTCGACATCTTCTTCATCCGGCCGCTGAAAAAGGTGCAGCAGGCTGCGATGGAATACGCGGACCGCAACTTAAGCTATCCTTCTGACGTCCATACGCACGACGAGATCGGCGCTCTCTCCGACAACCTGGAGGAGATCGCCCGCCAGCTCGTTTCAAGCGCCGACGACCAGCACCGCTTCCTCGCCAACATCTCCCACGACTTCCGCTCGCCGCTGACCTCGATCCGCGGCTACATGGTCGCGATGCAGGACGGGACGATCCCGCCCGAGATGCAGGGCAAGTACCTTGACGTCGTCATCAACGAGACCGACCGCCTGACCAAGCTCGCAAACAGCCTGCTCGACGTAACGCAGCTCGAGAACGGCGTGATCCTCGACCGTTCCGACTTCGACCTGAACCAGCTGATCCGCGAAGTCCTCTTAAGCTTTGAAGGCCGCGTGGAAGAAAAGCGGATCGTGTTCAACGTCACCTTTGAGGAAGAAAGCTGCTATGTGAACGCGGACCGCGCCAGGATCCAGCAGGTCATCTACAACCTGGTCGACAACGCGATCAAGTTTTCCGAATACGATTCCGCCATCGACCTTTCCACTTCGCTGCACGGCGATAAGGTACTGACTTCGGTGGCAGACCACGGTGTCGGGATCGAAAAAGAGAACCTCCCGAAGATCTGGGACCGCTTCTACAAGACCGACAGTTCCCGCGGCAAGGACAAGAAAGGGACCGGGCTCGGCCTTTCGATCGTCCGCGAGATCATCCAGGCGCACCGCGAAAATATCGACGTGATCAGCACGCCGGGCGTCGGCACCGAGTTCATTTTCTCTCTTCCTTCCGTCTGATCTTTATAAAACGTTATCTTTCGAACCATTCCCGTTGACAAATACCTACTAATATGGTATGTTGAACGGGCAACATTCTGTCAGGTACTGCGGGCAGGCTTCTCCTGAGGATGAGCAGGCCCGCAGTTTCTATGCAGTAGGTGTTTTTACACTTTAAGGAGAGAGATTATGAAGAACAAAATGGCAAAGATCTTAGCACTTCTCCTGGCAGCGCTCGTTGTCTTTTCACTTGCGGCCTGCGGCAAGGAAAGCGCACCCGCTACGAAGGAAGGTACAGAAAAGGCATCGGAAAGCCAGGATCTTCTCGCCCGCATTCAGGAGCGCGGAACGCTCGTGATCGGTACGGAAGGCAACTGGTCTCCCTGGACCTATCATGATGAAAGTGACAAGCTTGTCGGCCTGGACGTTGAGATCGGCACCCTGCTCGCGGAAGCAATCGGCGTTCAGCCGGATTTCCAGGAAGCAGACTGGGACGCCCTTCTTGCAGGCGTGGACTCCGGACGTTTTGACATCATCTGCAACGGCGTCGGCTACACCGATGAGCGTGCGGAAAAATATTCCTTCTCGACCCCTTACGTTTATACACATAAGGTCCTGGTCGTGAAGAAGGGCAATGAAGAGATCACCAAGATGGAGGATCTTGACGGCAAGACCACGGCGAATTCCCCGGGCAGCACCTATGCCGCCATCGCGGAAGAGTACGGCGCGACCGTGACTTCCGCTTCTACCCTGGACCAGACGATCGAGCTTCTTCTGCAGGGCCGCGTAGACGCCACCATCAACGCACAGGTCTCCATCGAAGATTACCTTGCACAGCATCCGGATGCGGAGCTCAAGATCGTGCAGGTGCTGGAAGGCGACCCGGTCGCGTTCCCGATGCAGAAGGGGGACGACGCCGCAAGCCTTGTCGAAGCCGTCAATAAGGCGCTCGACGAAGCCCGTAAGAGCGGAAAGCTTTCCGAGATCTCCATGAAGTATTTCAACCTGGATCTGACAAAGGAAGACTGACGCCGAATCTCTCACGAATACAAACGGAAGAAATCGAAACAGGGAGCTTTCTCTGTTTCGATTTCTGTGTCTATTACGAACTGGAAAAGGACGGACCGGGATTTGAAGAACGCCGATCTCTTTCAAAATGAAGCCGATTACGCGGATCTGAACGCGGAAAACGCCGTATCGCATTTACGGCAGGCGCTACGTTTCCGGACGACCAGCCACATGGATACCGCGCTGACGGATTACGCACAGTTTGACGCCTTTCACGCTTTTCTCAGGGCCGCGTACCCGAAGATCACGGAAAACGCCGTATGCGAGGAGATCGGCCACAGCCTGCTGATCTGCCTGCCCGGTTCGGATGCTTCGCTGAAGCCGGCGCTCTTCATGGCCCACCAGGACGTCGTCCCGGTCGTACTGGGGACCGAAGCGGACTGGAGGCATGACCCGTTTTCCGGTGACCTCGCGGACGGCTTCATCTGGGGCCGCGGCGCCATGGACATCAAAGAGATGCTGATCGGCATCATGGAAGCCGCCGAGTATCTGCTTTCCCGCGGGAAGCGCTTCACGCGTACGGTCTATATGGCTTTCGGGGAAGATGAGGAGACGGTCTCCGACGGAGCGGTCGCGATCGTAAAAACATTGAAAGCCCGCGGCATCGAGCCGGAATTCGTACTGGACGAAGGGGCCGGCGAAGTGACGGACGCCGCGGATTACGGGGCGCCGGACACGCTGATCTGCGCGGTGGGCGTATATGAAAAAGGCTATGCAGACCTGAAGCTCACTGCTTATTCGAAGGGCGGACACAGCTCCAATCCCTTCCGCGGGACTTCGCTCCAGGCGCTCGCGCGCGCCATTACCGACATCGCGGAGCACCCCATGAAGGCGCAT
>CADBQM010000037.1 GCA_902796795.1 uncultured Eubacteriales bacterium | reverse complement strand
TTCCTGCGGTACTGCCCGTCAAAATGGTGCTCCGCGATCACCTGTCCGTCTTTCGAAACGATCACGCTCAGCATACGGAGCGCTTCCGCCTTTTCAAGAAAGGCCTCAAATCCGGCTCTGTCCATGATACCCTCCTTTGCACAGATCTTGGCTAAACTATAGCACAGGGAGGAGGCAAACGCAACGAAAACGCCGTTATTTCGGGAGTTTACTGAGGGCGCTGTGGATGCGGCGGATGGTCTGGTCCAGCTTGCCGCCGAGCAGAATGCCAAGGTACCCGGTTCCCAGGAATTCCGCCACCGGCAGGCTGGTATCGCCTTCCGTGAAGAGGGTATCCGCGATGACCCGCTCCGCGACGGCCGCGACGCTCATGGATACGATCTTCATGGCTTCCGGACAGGCGGCAATGTCCGCCATGCTGTCATGGACCGACCAGAAGCCAGGCTCCGTCTTCAGTTCGCCGACGATATCCTCCACCCCGTCGAACCAGTTCTTCGCGTTCTGCGCCTCCGTAAATTCCGGGAAGACGAACATGAACGCATCCTGCAGGCCGCCATAAATCACGACTGTATCCCGCTCTTCTCCCGCCGCCGCGGTGATCACCGTGCCTTCCGGGGAAAGCGGGACATTTTCAAAGATAAAAGTATGTACGCTGGTCTTCGTATCAAACAGCACGCCGTCCACGAACAGACGAACCTCCGGCTGATTTGAATGCACGCGGATCGTGGTCTTCTCTCCCGGCCGTCTGAAGTAGCGGCGGCCGTCCACATGGACGAAGGGCTCTCTGGCATACCACGCCTTGTAGACGTAATAGGCGTCCTTTTTGATCTTCCGGTCCATCGTGACGAGGCCCTTGTTGTTGCGGCCGGCAGAGCCGCCCTCCCGCCGGAAGGAGCTGCCGAAATCGAACATGTTCCAGACGAAGGTCCCCCAGATAAAGGGGCGGGACGCGAAGGTCTCGCAGGCGTTCTCATGGACCAGCACCTGATATTCTTCGCTGTAGTCCATCTTGACCGGAGCATCGGAATGGTAACGGATGACCGCATCGCAGCCGTATTCGCTGACGGCGACCCGGCGCTCCGGGTAAGCTGCGTGGTATTCATCCAGCCATTTTGCCAGATCATTCATTTCGCCCCGGTACCAGCCGAAATAGTGGTTCCAGCCTTCGGCATCGGAGATCTCATGCAGCGGATGGTCCCAGCCCGCCTCGTATTCGTGGGCGATGACGGTATAGCGCTTCAGATCGATCTCCTTTACCGCAGCGTTCAGTTCCCGGTGGCAGCCGAGCAGCTTGGGATTGTCATTGCCCCGGAGCAGAATCTCGTTGCTGAGCCCCCAGAAGAAGATCGAGGGATGATTGTAATTCTGGACGACCAGTTCACGGATCTCACCGAGCGCTGCCGCATGCGCGTCGTCGTCCCAGGTAGTGGCAAAGTAGGGGATCTCTGCCCAGACGGCAAGTCCCAGCCGGTCGCAGGCGTCGTAGGTATCCTGGCTCTGCTGGTAATGTGCGAGCCGGACGGTATTCGCGCCCATCTCTGCAATGATCGCCATGTCTTCAAACTGTTCTTCGCGGGAAAGCGCGTTGCCTTCGTACAGCCGGTCCTGATGGCGGCAGACGCCGCGCAGCGGAACATAGCGCCCGTTCAGGAAAAAGCCTTTTTCGGGATCCAGAGAGAATTCCCGGATGCCGAAGGATCCTTCGACCGCATCCAGCACTTCGTTGAACTCGACGAGGGACAGCCGGGCTGTATAAAGTGCCGCCCCTTCGATCCCGTTCCAAAGCGCCGGCGCAGGCACTGCGGCCCGGACCGTCATTTCTTCCGCTGCCGTTTCCCAGACCTCGGATACGGTCTTCCCTGCCGCGTCCAGGATCTCCAGCTGCACCTGCATGCCGGACTTCGGGGACGTAAGGAACGCGCGGACCGAAACCAGGGCATCGTCCTCACGAAGTTCCGTATCGATGAGCATGCCCGAACCGCCGTAATGATCCAG
Organism: uncultured Eubacteriales bacterium; assembly: GCA_902796795.1. Classification (GTDB taxonomy): domain Bacteria; phylum Bacillota; class Clostridia; order Lachnospirales; family Lachnospiraceae; genus UBA1267. The sequence goes on along the minus strand of CADBQM010000037.1, from coordinate 1,562 downwards.
CGAGAAGCGGCTTGCCGGCGCCGTGATCAGCCGCACATAGCGGTAGAGTCCGCCATAAAAAGTAAAATCCGCCCGCTGCGGATAGACCTTCTCGCTGTAGCTGTTGTCACAGCGGATGGCAAGAACGTTCTCCCCCTCATGCAGCAGCTCCGTCGCGTCCGCCCGGAAAGCGCTGAAACCGCCCATATGCCGGGTCAGAAACATTCCGTTCACATAGACTTCGCCCACGAGTGCCGCCGCACCGACCTCGACATAGGTCCGGGCACCGGGCAGCGGATACTGCGGTGCGGTAAATGCAGTGACATACCAGAATGCACCCCGGTCATAGCTGGAACCGTCGTGTCCGTCCACTGCGTTCCAGCTGTGCGGCAGGGAGATCTTTTCCCAGCCTTCTCCCGACGGGATCGCCGTTGGAAGCTCCTTCTGTATCTTGCTGAAACACCAGTTGTCTTTCAGTTCCTGTATCTTACGCATGTTCATGGTCTCCTTATGGATCAGATGATAAGCTTATCTATTAATATATTAACGATTTTTCGGGAGGACCGCAACGCAAATCGTGCAGGAAAGCATTGAGTTTGCCGGAATATGTTGTATATTGCTCTTATGGATGAAAACGAGCGGCTGAAAAAACATCTTCTGGATCTTGCGGGACAGGCGGAACGCCAGTACCGCCTGGTTTCGAGCGGCTTCATGAGCCTTGCGGAGCAGGAAGTCTTTACGAAGCTCCGGTCCTCTTTTTCCGGCGTCCGGGCGTATCTTTACGGCGGTCATGAGAATGCGGAGCGCTGTATCGCCGCCTTTCTCCCGGAGGATCTTGTGGAAGGGTTTCTGCAGTCAGCGCAGCGTTCGGACGCTGCCTCGCGGAACCGGGGCCTGAATACCGCCTGGCAGCCGCCTTTCCCGGAAGGGGAAGACCCGCTCGCCGTGCTCCTGATCGAGCCGGTGAACCGCCGTTTCGCGGAGGAGCTTACCCATCGGGACTATCTCGGGGCGATCCTGAATCTCGGGATCGACCGCAGCCTGACCGGGGACATCCTCGTGAAGGAGGACGGCGCCTATCTCTTCTGCCTGAAGAGCATCGCGCCCTTCCTTTCAGAGAGCCTCACCCGCGTCCGGAATACTTCCGTCCGGCTGTCGGAAGTGTCTTTCGATCTTCCGGCGCTCCGGCCCGAATTTGAGACGCTGCGGGTCAACGTCGCGTCAGAGCGTTTTGACGCCGTCCTCTCCGCCCTGACGAAGCTTTCCCGCGGGAAGACCGCCGAATTATTCCGCCAGCAGCGCGTGCAGGTGAACGGCCGCATCACAGAGGATCCGGACCACCGGCTGAAAGAAGGCGACGTGATCTCCGTCCGCGGATTCGGCAAGGCGATCTACGAAGGGATCTCCGGCGAGAGCCGGAAAGGCCGGCTTTATGTGGAACTAAAGAAATATGTTTGACAAATCCTGCCGTTTGTGACAAAATGGACAGGCACTGAATTGGAGACGTATCGAAGCGGTCATAACGGGCCTGACTCGAAATCAGGTAGCCCGCAAGGGCTCGTGGGTTCGAATCCCACCGTCTC
>CADBQM010000036.1 GCA_902796795.1 uncultured Eubacteriales bacterium | reverse complement strand
GTCCAGTTCGTGGACGGCAAGGGCGAGATGACGGCGGACACCCCCTATGCGGGAATGTTCGTCAAGAAGGCGGACCCGGTGATCCTTCAGGATCTGGAAAAAGCCGGCCTGCTCTTCGACGCGCCGAAGTTCGAGCATGAATATCCGCACTGCTGGCGCTGCGACACACCGCTCATCTATTATGCCCGGGATTCCTGGTATATCCGTGAGACCGCGGTGCGCGACGACCTCGTGAAGAACAACGAGACCGTGAACTGGGTGCCGGAGTCGATCGGCAAAGGCCGTTTCGGCAACTGGCTTGAGAATATCCAGGACTGGGCGATCTCCAGGAACCGTTACTGGGGCACCCCGCTTCCGATCTGGGAATGCGCCTGCGGCCACCGGGAGTGCATCGGCAGCCGCGCGGAACTCTTCGAAAAGAGCGGCGACCCGGAGGCAAAGACCGTGGAGCTGCACCGTCCCTACATCGACCGGATCACGCTGAAGTGCCCGGAATGCGGCGGTGAGATGAAGCGGGTGCCGGAGGTCATCGACTGTTGGTTCGACTCCGGCGCGATGCCCTACGCGCAGCACCATTATCCCTTCGAGAACAAAGACCTCTTTGAACAGCAGTATCCGGCGCAGTTCATCTCCGAGGCGGTCGATCAGACCCGTGGCTGGTTCCATTCGCTGATGGCGGAAGGCACGCTGCTCTTTAATAAGGCGCCTTACGAGAACGTCGTCGTCCTCGGCCTCGTGCAGGACGAGAACGGGCAGAAGATGTCAAAGTCCAAGGGCAACGTCGTGGATCCCTTTGAAGCGCTCGAAAAATACGGCGCGGACGCGGTCCGCTGGTACTTCTACAGCAATTCCTCGCCCTGGCTGCCCAAGCGCTTTTCCGCGGACGCGGTGCTGGAAGGCCGCTCCAAGTTCATGGGGACCTTCTGGAACACCTACGCGTTCTACGCGCTCTACGCGGAGATCGACGGCTTCAACCCGGCCGATCATATGACGGACGGCAGATGGGAACCGAAGAACCTGACGGTCATGGACCGCTGGCTCCTTTCCCGTCTGAATACGCTCGTCCGGGAGACAGACAAAAACCTCGAGACTTACCGGATCACCGAGACCGCCAGGTCACTCGCCGCTTTTGTGGACGAGCTCAGCAACTGGTACGTCCGCCGCTCCCGCGAGCGCTTCTGGGCCAAGGAGAACACCGAGGATAAGATCAATGCGTATATGACGCTCTTCGAAGCGCTGTACAAGCTTTCGCTGATCAGCGCGCCGATGGTCCCGTTCATGACCGAGGCGATCTGGCAGAACATCGTACGTCCGGTGCTTCCGGGCGCTGCGGAGAGCATCCATCTGGCCGATTTCCCGGCAGCGGACGAAAGCCTGATCGATCCCGCGCTCGAAGAGGAGATGGACCGTGTCCTGAAGCTCACCGTCATGGGACGCGCGGCAAGAAACGCCGCGAACACCAAAAACCGCCAGCCGCTTCAGAAGATGCTCGTCAAGGCGCCTTATACGCTGCACGAGTACTTCGCGAAGGTCCTGCTCGACGAGCTGAACATCAAAGAACTGGAGTTCACAGATGACGTCAGCGCCTACACGACCTATCTCTTCAAGCCGCAGCTGAAGACCGTCGGACCGAAGTACGGCCGCCTGCTCGGCGCGATCCGCAAGGCGCTGTCCGAACTGGACGGGAACGCCGCGATGCGGGAACTGAAGGAAAACGGCGTGCTGCGCTTCGAATTTGACGGAAATCCGGTCGAGCTTGCCGAATCCGACCTGCTGATCGAAATGAGCGAGCAGGAAGGCTTCAAGTCGGAAACGGACGGCCAGGAGACCGTGGTGCTGGACCTGCGCCTGAGCGACGCACTCATCGACGAGGGCTTTGTCCGCGAACTGATCTCCAAGATCCAGACGATGCGGAAGGAAGCGGACTTCAACGTGACCGACCACATCCACATCCGCTACGAAGCCGGAGAAAAACTCGCGCGGATCTTCGGAAACTACGGAGACACGATCGCGCATGAGACGCTCGGCGACAGCATCACCGGCAGCGCGCCGGAAGGCTTCGTACGCAGCTGGGACATCAACGGCGAGCCCTGCACCATCGGCCTTAAGGTCGCGGAATAAAAGAAATAAAACGAAAAGAGACAGAGCATGAAATACAACGTCTTCGACAAAGAGACTTTCAAAGAGAGCGTTAAAGAAAACGTCAAGCTGATGTTCCGGAAGACCATCGACGAGGTGACGAACCAGCAGATGTTCCAGGCGGTCGCCCTGACGGTCAAGGACGAGATCGTGGACGAATGGATCGCCACGCACAAGGCTTATGAAAAACAGGACATCAAGATCCTGTACTACCTTTCCATGGAATTCCTGACGGGCCGCGCCCTCGGCAACATGCTGATCAGCATCTGCTCGCAGGACATCGTGCGGGAAGCCCTTTCGGAGCTGGGCTTCGATCTGAACACGATCGAGGACCAGGAGCCGGATCCGGCGCTCGGCAACGGCGGTCTCGGCCGTCTCGCGGCCTGTTTCCTGGATTCGCTTGCCACACTGGGCTACGGCGCCTACGGCTGCGGCATCCGCTATAAATACGGTATGTTCGCACAGAAGATCCGTAACGGCGCCCAGGTGGAAGTGCCGGACAACTGGCTGAAGGACGGAAACCCGCTGGAGATCCGGCGTCCGGAATATGCCTGCGAAGTGACCTTCGGCGGTACGGTCACCTTCACGACCGACGGCAGAGGACGCAAGCATTATCATCTCCAGGACTACAATTCCGTGCGTGCGGTGCCGTATGACCTCCCGATCGTCGGTTACGACAGCGGGATCGTCAACACGCTCCGGATCTGGGACGCGGAACCGATCAATACCTTTAACCTGGACTCCTTCGACCGCGGCGACTACGCGAAGGCGATCGAGCAGGAGAACCTGGCAAAGAACATCGTCGAAGTCCTTTACCCGAACGACAACCATTACGCGGGCAAGGAGCTTCGCCTGAAGCAGCAGTATTTCTTCATTTCCGCGACGCTGCAGACCGCGATCCGGAAATACAAGGAGAGCCATAACGGCAATCTGCGCGGCTTTGAGAAGAAGGTCGTCTTCCAGATGAACGACACCCATCCTTCCATGACGGTCGCGGAACTGATGCGCCTCCTGATGGACGAAGAGAAGTACGAGTGGGACGAGGCCTGGGAGATCGTGACGCAGTGCTGCGCCTATACGAACCACACCATCATGTCCGAAGCGCTGGAAAAATGGCCGATCGATCTCTTTGAACGGCTGCTGCCGCGCGTCTACATGATCATCGACGAGATCAACCGCCGCTTCCGCGAGGCGATCCTGAAAAAGTTCCCCGGGGACTATGAGCGTGCGGACCGCATGGCGATCCTCTATAACGGCCAGGTCCGGATGGCGTACCTTGCCATCGCCGGTTCCTTCTCGGTCAACGGCGTCGCCCGCCTGCATACCGAGATCCTGAAGGCCCGCGAGCTTCGCGATTTCTATGAATTCGAGCCGGAGAAGTTCCACAACATAACGAACGGCATCACGCAGCGCCGCTTCCTGCTGCACGGGAACCCGCTGCTGGCGGATTTCGTCACCAAGCGGATCGGCGACGGCTGGATCACGGATCTTTCGAAGATCTCCGCGCTCGAGAAGTACATCGACGACCCGGACAGCCTGCGGGAGTTCGCCGAGATCAAGTTCCGGAACAAGATGCGCCTGGTCTCTTATATCAAGGAGCACAACGGCGTCGACGTGGACCCGTTCTCGATCTTCGACGTCCAGGTCAAGCGGCTGCATGAATACAAGCGCCAGCTCCTGAATATCCTGCACGTGATGTATCTTTACAACCGCCTGCAGTCCGACCGAGCCTTCTATGAGCATTTCTATCCGAGGACCTTTATCTTCGGCGGCAAGGCGGCGGCAGGGTATGAGCGCGCCAAGCTCACGATCCGC
>CADBQM010000035.1 GCA_902796795.1 uncultured Eubacteriales bacterium | reverse complement strand
GGATCCCTGCATCCGCCTGACCTGGTCCGCGGACGGCGGAAAGAGCTGGTCGCCGGCGCGGCCGTGCGGCCTTGAAGGAAACCGCTTTACGCCGCCGCACTTTATAAGGCACTCTTCCGGCGCGCTGATCATGACCTACGGGCGGCGGGAAGCGCCGCACGGGGAACGCGCGGCCGTCAGCTACGATAACGGCGAAAGCTGGCCGGAGGAATATATCCTGTTTGAAGACCTGACGCACAGCGAGTGGGATCTCGGGTACGCGGCGACCGTAGAACTTTCGGACGGATCGCTGCTCACGGTGTACTATCAGCCGTACGGGGAAGACGAGTTTCCTTCACTTCTATGCAGTCACTGGCAGCTGGCAAACGCTGGAAAATGACAGGCGCTGGCAGTCAGCAAACGCTGAAAACTTGCATTCATTGACCGCTGGCAGCCGGCATTCCCAGACAACCGGAAAGCCCCGGCAGCCGACGATGCGGAAAAAGCATGTGAGCACCGCATTTTACCGACTCACATGCACAAATATCCGGTTTAGGGCATGTGAAACACAGCAATTCTATTTTCACATGTCTAAATTGCTCGTTAAAAGCATGTGAGCATCGCATTTTACCAGCTCACATGCTTTTTTTCTGTCTTGAAGGCATGTGAAATGAAACAATTCTTGTTTCGCATGTCTGCTATGGGATTTTGGGGCATGTGAAACGCTGCAAATGGGATTCTCACATGTCGGGAGGCCATTCGTAAGGCATGTGAAATGAAACAATTCTTGTTTCGCATGTCCACTATGGGATCTTGGGGCATGTGAAATGCTGCAAATGGGATTCTCACATGTCGGGAAGGCGCCGGAAGGAGTTGGAAGGATGCCGGAAGGTGGCGAAAGGGTACCGGGAGGCCCCGGGGGAGGCGCCGGAGGGTGCCGGGAGGTGTATCTCCTGCCGCTTTTATGCATGAAATGGCGGCGGAAACAGGGAAATAGGGTTTGCATTCCCTTTTTTATTAATGTATAATCCCATTGGCAGGCTTCCGTAAGTTGACGGGAGCCGGTTTGCGTGAAAAAGAAATGAAAGGAGCCGATACTGTGAAAAGAACTTTTCGCGGCGGCGTGCATCCAAAAGAGGGAAAGGAGCTGAGCCGGGAAGCCGCTTTGCGCGCTTTTGATCCCGGTGCGGGCGAGGAGATGGTCTTCGTCCTCAGCCAGTTCATCGGGAAGGGTGCCAAAGCGGTCGTCAAAAAGAACGATCCGGTCCTGGTCGGCCAGTGTATCGCGGAAGCGGACGGTTTTGTGTCCGCCAACATCATCAGCTCCTGCTCGGGGACGGTCAAGGCGGTGGAAAAGCGCCGGACGATCGCGGGCAGCATGCTGGAATGCATCGTCGTGGAGAACGACGGCCTCTACAACAGAAAAGAAGGTGTCGGGGAGAAGCAGGATATCTCCCAGCTGACGAACCAGGAGCTCATCCAGAAGGTGCGCGACGCCGGTATCGTGGGCCTGGGCGGCGCGGGTTTCCCGACCTCCGTCAAGCTGGCGCCCCGGAACGCGGACGCGATCAAGTACGTGATTGCGAATGGCGCGGAATGCGAACCGTACCTGACCTGCAATGACCAGCTGATGCGGTCCTGCCCCGCTGAGATCATCGAAGGTCTGGAGCTCACGCTCCGCCTGTTCCCGAACGCGGTCGGCGTGATCACGGTCGAGAACAATAAGCCGGAAGCCATCGCGGCGCTGAAGGCGGCGGCAGAGGGACATGAGAAGATCAGCGTCCTCGCCCTGCCCACCAAGTATCCGCAGGGCGGCGAACGCAGCCTGATCTCCGTGGTCGCGGGCGTGGAATTCCCGACGGCGAAGCTCCCGGCGGACGTCGGCTGCATCGTGGACAACGTCGGCACCCTGTACGCGATCCGCCAGGCGGTGCTGTACAACGAACCACTCTTCACCCACGTGATGACGGTCAGCGGCGACGCGGTAAAGGAACCGCAGAACCTGATCGTCCGCACCGGCACGAGCTTCCGCTCGATCCTGGAGTTCTGCGGCGGCGTGAAGGAAGGCGTGGAAGTCAAGAAGGCGCTCTGCGGCGGCCCGATGATGGGTCTTGCCCTGGCCTCGCTGGATATCCCGATCCACAACACCACGAACGGGCTCCTGCTCTTCAGAGACGACGCGGAAGAAAAAGCCGAAAAGCAGAGGACCGCGTGCCTGCACTGCGGCCGCTGCTCGACCGTCTGCCCGCAGGGCCTGGTCCCGGCGATGATGGCGGAAGCCGTCGAAAGAGGCAACTATGAACGCTTTGAGAAGAAGCTGTACGGACTCGAGTGCGTGTCCTGCGGCTCCTGCTCTTATATCTGTCCCGCAAAGCGCCCGCTGACGCAGCTGTTCAAGCAGGCGCGCGCGGAGATCCGTGCACGCAAGGCTTAAGGGAGGAGGAAAAAGATGGAAAAAATGCTGAATCTTTCTTCCGGCCCGCACGCAAGAGACCGCTGGTCGACCCCGTTCATCATGTACGTCGTGGCGGCGTCGCTGCTGCCCGCAGCGGCGGTCGGCGTTGCGGTCAACGGCCTGCACGCGCTCTGGATCATCCTGCTCTCCGTCGGTACGGCGGTCCTTTCAGAGTTTATCTTTGACAAGATCTGCAAGAAGCCCGATACCTGGAAAGACGGCTCGGCCGTCGTGACCGGTCTTCTGCTCGCGCTCTCGCTTTCGCCTTCCACCCCGCTGTATGCACCGGTGCTCGGCGCGATGTTCGCGATCTTTGTCGTCAAATGTTTCTTCGGCGGCCTTGGGAAGAACTTCTTAAACCCGGCGCTTGCCGGCCGCTGCTTCCTGCTGATCAGCTTCGGCCGTTCGATGACGGTCTTCGAAGTGGACGGCGTTGCTTCCGCGACCCCGGTCGCAGAGCTTGCCGCAGGCAAGGCGGTCAACATCACCCAGATGTTCCTCGGCACCTCGAGCGGCGTCATCGGTTCTTCGATCCTCGCGCTCCTCGTGGGCGGCCTGGTCCTCTGGGCGATGGACATCATCCATGGCCAGATCTGGGTCTCCGTCCTGGTCGGCTTCGTCGTTTTCATGGGCCTGTTCGGCGGCCAGGGCTTTGACCCGCAGTTCCTGCTCGCGCACCTGTGCGGCGGCGGCGTGATCATGGGCGCCTTCTACATGGCGACCGATTACACGACCTCCCCGAGCAGCCGCCTGGGCCAGACGGTCTACGGCGTCCTGATCGGCGTCCTCGGCGCGCTCTTCCGCGTAGCCGGTTCGGCGGCGGACTCCTTCAGCTACTCGATCATCATCGGCAACCTGTTCACGCCGCTGATCGAGACCTACGTCAT
>CADBQM010000034.1 GCA_902796795.1 uncultured Eubacteriales bacterium | reverse complement strand
GATGATATTCAGGATCCGCGGCGCGTAGAATTCCGGTCCGCCGTGCTCGGAGCCCTTCATGAGGAACAGCCGGGCATCCTTGCCGCAGTCCCTCAGCCTGCGGTAGAGGTTGACGCTGCAGCGGGCGTTCACGACCGTATCGGCGGTCCCGTGGAAAATGAGCATCGGCGCGATCTCCGTTTCCGGCTTGATATTACACGCGACCGTCAGTTTCCGGACGAGGTCCGGCCGGTCCGTCATGTCGGCGCCCATCTCCTTGCCTTCCGGGGTGTCCGGTGTAAGCTGCCGTCCGCCGTTGATCGGATTGCTGTCGGCGAAGGTGAAATCGGTGGATCCGTAGAAGTTCACGATCCCCTGAACCTCCCCGGAAATGCCCGGGAAGAGGTTCGTATCCTCAGTGTCATCGTGGAAGATGCCGGCGTAGGCCGCGGTATGGCCGCCGGAGGAAGAGCCCGCGAGCAGTATCCTTTCGGGGTCGATCGCAAGTGGCTCCGCATGCTTTTTCAGGAAGCGGACCGCATTCCGGGCGTCCACGACCGGCGCCGGGAAATGCGCGATATCATAGTCCCGGTATTCCACGATCGCGACCGCAAAGCCGCGGCGCACATAGGCAGTCAGGCTCGCCAGGTTGGCATAAACGTTCTGTTTTGCCCAGCCGGAGCCCGGGACGAAAACGAAGCAGGGATAAGACCAGTCCGGTGCGGGCTGACCGGAAATATCCCGGAGCGCATCCGGCGTCGGCAGGAGGCGGATGCGGCGGTTCTGGCTGTTCGGCAGCAGGATCTGCAGGTGCAGCTCTGTCTCCCCGTAACGCGCGTAAACGATATCTTTCAGATACAGGACGGCGGTCTCGTCCCCGGTCATCGGGAGCGTGACGCTGCCTTCCACGGGTTCGTCAAATTCCTTGAAATCGATCATGCGACTGTCCTCCGTCTGGATGAATTTGGTACCGATATCATTTTATAATGGGATACGCCGCAATTTCAAGCAATAAACAGGCAGGATTCTTTGTCTTTGTCTTTCAAAAGGGACATGCCTGTATTATAATCAAAATATAAAAGCACGGATTTCCGAAAGGAGACTTGAGATATGAGAAAGACAAAGATTATCTGTACGATCGGCCCGGCCTGCGACAACGAAGCGACCCTGACCGCGATGTGCGCGGCGGGCATGAACGTCGCGCGGCTGAACTTCTCTCACGGGACGCACGAAGAGCATTTAAGACGGATCGAACTGATCCGGCGGGTCCGTGAGAAGATGAATCTCCCGATCGCCATCATGCTGGATACCAAAGGCCCCGAATACCGCATCAGGACCTTTAAAAACGGTGCTGTAACACTTCAGGACGGCGGGAACTTTACACTGACGGTAGACGACGTCGAGGGCGACGAGAACCGCGTTTCCGTCTCCTACAAGAAGCTCACGGAAGAGCTCGGCCCCGGGGACACGGTCCTCATCAACAACGGTCTTGTCGTGCTGACGGTCGAAGAAGTCGAGGGCAGCGACATCCGCTGCCGCGTCGTGAACGGCGGCGTGCTGTCCGACCGGAAGAGCATGAACTTCCCCGGAAAGGTCCTGAAGCAGGACTTCCTTTCCGAGCAGGACAAGAGCGACCTGCTGTTCGGCATCGAGAACGAAGTGGATTTCGTGGCTGCGTCCTTCGTTTCCAACCGTGACGACATCGCCGCGATGCGGGAGTTCCTGAACGCACACGGCGGCAAAGACATCGACATCATCGCCAAGATCGAGAACCGCAGCGGCGTGGAGCATATCGAAGAGATCTGCGAGGTGGCGGACGGCATCATGGTGGCGCGCGGCGACCTTGGCGTCGAGATCCCCTTCATGGAAGTGCCGCCGCTTCAGAAGTACCTGATCAGCAAGTGCCGCATGCTCGGCAAGCGCGGGATCACGGCAACGGAGATGCTGGAAAGCATGATCCAGAACCCGCGGCCGACCCGCGCGGAGATCTCCGATATCGCGAACGCGATCTACGACGGTTCCTCCGCGATCATGCTGAGCGGCGAGACCGCGGCCGGCAAGTTCCCGGTGCAGGCGGTGAAGACGATGGCGGAGACCGCGGTCTTTACCGAGAAGGGCATCGACTACGCGGAGCTCTTCCACACGATGAAGTTCAAGATCCACAGCAACCTGGACGCGGTATCGCACGCGACCTGCGCCATGGCGGTCGACGTGGACGCGAAGGCGATCGTGGTCAACTCGATCTCCGGCCAGACGGCGCGCATGGTCTCGCGCTTCCGCTGCCCGGTGAACATCATCGGCACGACGACCAGCGAACGTGCCTGGCGGAAGCTGAACCTTTCCTGGGGCGTGACGCCGGTCCTGACCGAGGCATATTCCTCCATGGACGTGATGTTCTGGCAGGACCTGCATCTCGCGCGCTCGGTCTTCGGCCTGAAAAAGGGCGACAACGTCGTACTGACGGGCGGCCAGATCAACGGCACGCCGGGCAATACCAATACGATCAAGGTCGAGAGGATCTGAGCCTGAAACATGACGAAACAGACATACTGGTACAAAGAGGGCGTTTTTTACCAGATCTGGCCCCGGAGCTTTAAGGACGGCAACGGCGACGGCATGGGCGACCTGTTCGGCGTCATCGAAAAGCTGGACTATATCAAAAGCCTGAACGTAGACGGCATCTGGTTCTCGCCCCTGTATCCCTCGCCGGGGGCGGACTGTGGCTACGATATCTCCGACTACATGGATATCGCCGCGGAATTCGGCGGCATGGAAGCCTTTCAGCGCATGCTGGAGGAGGCGCATGCGCGCGGACTGAAGGTGATCATGGACCTCGTCGTCAACCATACGAGCGACGAGCATGAATGGTTTCAGAAATCCCGCGAGCGCATCGACCCCTACACCGACTATTACGTCTGGCGGCCGGCCAAAAAGAACGGAAAATTGCCGAACAACTGGGACAGCATGTTCGAGGGCAAGGCCTGGCAGTGGGATGACGTGCGGAAGGAGTATTATCTGCACCTCTTCGCGATCAAGCAGCCGGACCTCAACATGGACAATCCGCTCGTGCGGGAGGAAGTGAAGAAGATCCTGAAGTTCTGGCTGGACCTCGGCGTGGACGGCTTCCGCGAGGACGTCATCACCTTCATCTCCAAGGAAGAAGGTCTGCCGGACGCCTTCCCGCTTCCCGGCTACACCGGCATCTCCAAATACAATCACGGACCGCACATCCACGAATACCTGCAGGAATTCCGCCGGGACGTGCTTTCGCACTATGACTGCATGACGCTCGCGGAAGCGCCGCTCGTCAGCCCCAGACTCGCCCTGACCTACATCGGGCCGGACGCCGACAAGGGCTGCGGGGCAGACATCGACATGATGATCCAGTTCCAGTGTATGTGTGCGGACTGCTTTTACTCGGATTACATGCCGCTTCCGTTCTCGCTCCGGAAGCTGAAAAAAGCCTTCTCCTCCTGGCAGGCAGGACTCCGGGGCAAGGCCTGGAACATGCTGTATCTGGGGAACCACGACCATCCGCGCGTGATCTCCCGCTACGGCAGCGAAGAATACCGCGTGGAATCCGGCAAGATGCTCGCTGCCGCTTATCTCTTCCAGCAGGGCACGCCCTTCATCTACCAGGGGCAGGAGCTCGGGATGACGAACTGGTATCCGGCGCGCATCGACATGTACGAAGACGTGCAGACCCTGAACCAGCACCTGAAGGATCCGGAAAAGAAACGACTGAAGCTTTACCACCGCGCTTCCCGGGACTCCGCCCGGACGCCGGTGCAGTGGACGGACGGCCCGAACGCGGGCTTCACGGAAGGCACGCCCTGGTTCTATGTGAACGAAAATTACAAAGAGATCAACGCCGCCGCCCAGGAGACCGATCCGGACTCTCTGCTGAACTTTTACCGCAAAGCGGTGGCGCTCCGGAAGTCGCTTCCCGTCGTACGGGACGGCAGCTACCGGGAGTTCAAAAAATGGTCCGGCAGGCTGTACGCCTACGAGCGTGTGCTCGGGGAGGAGCGCCTGCTCGTCATCTGCTCCTTCAGTAAAAAAGAAACGGCGTTCCGCCTGCCAAAAGCCTGTCGGGGAAAAGCGGGAACGCTGCTCTTAAAGAATTATGACGGCACAGGGGATATCGCAGCGGACGGCAAAGACCTGCTGAAACTGAAGCCCTACGAAATGCGGGTGTACCGCTTTGGTGGATGAAAATACAAAGGATGGATCGCATGAAGACCGGCCTTGTTTCTGTAACTTTCAGGAAAAAGTCCCCGCGGGAGATCATTGAACTTGCAAGAAAAGCGGGCCTTGACGGGATCGAGTGGGGCGGCGACGTCCACGCGACTTCCCCGGAAGCTGCGAAAGAGATCCGCAGGATGATGGAAGAACTCAGCGTCTTTTCGCTGGGCAGCTACTACAACGCCGGCAGCGGCAAGGGCGACTTTGAAAGCGTCTTTGAGACCGCCTGCGCGCTTCAGGCGCCGAACATCCGCGTCTGGGCCGGTCCTGAGGACGGCCGTACTGCCGGCCCGGAGTGCTGGGAGCGCGTGATCGCCGACAGCCGGCGGATCGCCCGGATCGCGGCCGCGGAAGGCAAGACGATCTCCTTTGAATACCACGGCGGGACGCTGACGTCGCTCCAGGAAAACGCGCTGAAGCTGATCCGCGCGATCGGCGAACCGAACGTCCGCCTGTACTGGCAGCCGCTCGACTGCAATCCGGAAGAAGAGAAGTGCGCACACGTGAAGGAACTGGCTGCGGCCGGCTGCCTCCTGAATCTCCACGTCTATCAATGGAACGGCGGCCTGCGCCTGCCGCTCGCGGAAGGGGAGGAGCGCTGGCAGCCCTGGATCAATGCCGCGGCGCCGGCGGCAAACGCCGCCCTCCTGGAATTCGTCCGGGACGACGACCCCGCACAGTTCCTTCAGGACGCCGCCGTCCTGAAGCGGATGGTCGAGGCCGCCGGAAATACCAAGGGGTGAGCTAAAAAAACGGAACGATGGTACTGTCATCTTTGCCGGACCGACCTGGCAGGTCATTTCTACCTGCAGGTCGGTTTTTTAATGCTTCTGAATGCCTGAATCTACGCTCCGCACCGACCCAACAAGCTTTTTCGGGCTTCAGGTCGGACTTTGGCAGCTTCAAAAGGCTTGAAATGGGGTTTTCGCACCGACCCAACAAGCTTTTTCATGTAGGCGGGTCGGACTTTGGCAGCTTCAAAAGGCTTGAAATGGGGTTTTCGCACCGACCTAACTAGCTTTTTTCAGGCCGCAGGTCGGACTTCACCCTTGCGAGAGGCCGAAAATGCGGCGATTCGGTCCGACCTGACCAGCTATTTCTCCTTCCAGGTCGGATCAGCGCCGCAGGAGGCTGCTAAAACAAGATCGTAAGCAGAGCCGGAGCCGCAGAACTCCGACGCAGGATCACAACGAGGCAGTTCCAGGGATTCCGGCCTGCCTCTCTCCCTAAAGAAAACACCGGGGTGCATCCCCGGTGTTTTCTTTACTGTGTATTCAACAACCGCCGGATCGCCGGCCGCAGCGCCAGGTAGAAGATCGTGGCCGCGATCACCGCGATGACCGCGTTCACGAGCGTCGTGACGGCGCTGATCTTTGCGAGCGCCTTCGCGAGGTCCTGCTGCAGGCCGTAGAGGAAGCGCTTGTACAGGTAGCCGACCAGCGGATCCGCGACGACGTTGAAGAGCATG
>CADBQM010000033.1 GCA_902796795.1 uncultured Eubacteriales bacterium | reverse complement strand
CGCAAATTGGTATTGACTTTGACCGGCTTTTTCCATATAATTCGAATGATGTCTTTATTTTAGGAAGAAATCGATCTGAAAAGGAGGTGAATATAGATGAAACAGACTTATCAGCCGAAAAAGCGCTCCCATGTCAAGGTTCATGGTTTCCGCGCCAGGATGGCTACCGCAGGCGGAAGAAAAGTTTTATCTGCAAGAAGAGCTAAAGGAAGAAAAGTTCTGACCGTGAAGTAAGCCACTTCTTTCAAGTGGCTTTCTTTTATCTCGGGGACGGAAGGAAGAGGCGTCTTTTGAAAAACATCGATTCCATAAAAAACAGTGCCGGTTTCCAGCGGATCTACGCGGGAAGGCATTCCGTCTCCGATCGGAACCTCGTCGTCTATGAAGGCGGCGGCAGCGGAAAGATCGGGATCGTCTGCAGCAAAAAAGTCGGCAATTCCGTCGTCCGCCATCATTTTGCCCGGATCATCCGGGAGATCTACAGGAAACACAAGGCACACTTAAGAAAAGATAAGGACATCGTCGTTATTGCCAGAAGTGCGGCAAAGGACCAGGGGTTTACTGAAACGGAAGCATCCTTCGTAAAACTAGTGAAAAGGCTTTCCGTTTATGAGGAGCAGCCCTCCTCCACCGCCGGGGAATAAGAGCCCGGCATCAAAGAATCGAAGCGGCTTATGATCAAGAGATTCATGATCGGGGCGATCCGTTTTTACCAGAAATACATCTCCCCGTATAAAAGACACAGCCACTGCATATTTATTCCGACCTGCTCCGCTTACGGGATCGAGGCCATTGAAAAGTATGGCCCGCTGAAAGGGGGATTCCTGACACTGAAAAGGCTCCTCCGCTGCAATCCCTTCAACCGGAACGGCGGATATGACCCTGTTCCTTAAGAAATCAAGGAGGAAATGCACTTGTTTACTTCTACGGTAAGTAAATGGTTTCTGATCGGATGGATCTCGGTCCTGCTCGGATACATCATGAACTGGATCTTCGAGGGACTGAACCTGGTCGGCCTTCCGAATATCGGTCTCGCGATCATCATCTTTACCTTTGTCGTAAAGGCGCTGATGATCCCGCTCTCCATCCGTCAGCAGAAGTATTCCAAGCTCCAGGTGATCATGCAGCCCGAACTGCAGCTGATCCAGGAGAAGTACAAGGGGAAAACCGACGCCGCGTCGATCCAGGCGCAGCAGCAGGAGACCCGTGAAGTCTACGCAAAATTCGGTACCAGCCCCACCGGCGGGTGCCTGCAGATGCTGATCCAGATGCCGATCCTCTTCGCGCTGTATCAGGTCATCTATCATCTGCCCGGCCATATCACCCGGCTTGGCAACTATTACAGAGGCGTCGTTGAAAAACTGATGGCGATCCCCGGCTACGAGACCAACGAAGCGTTCCTTGCGATGGTCAAGAGCTCCGGGCTTCGGAATCCCGACGTCACGTCCGATCTTTCCCTGATCGACGTTCTCTACAAGTTCACTTCGGAAAAGTGGACCCAGTTCCTGGACATCTTCAAGAACAGCAGCCTGTCGGAAGCGTATGCGGAAGTCGCGGACAAGATTCGCGCTGCCAACGTCTTCCTGGGCATCGACCTTTCCATGCGTCCGACCGAGCAGTTCGCAAAGGCCTGGTGGGTCGTACTGATCCCCCTGCTTGCGGGCGGCCTGCAGTGGCTGAGCACCAAGCTGATGCCGCAGCCGAACCAGTCGAACAACCAGAACCAGGGCGGCGCGGGCGGTATGCTGAAGTCCATGAATATCGTTTTCCCGCTCATGTCGGTGGTCTTCTGCTTCATGTTTGAAGCAGGTCTCGGCCTTTACTGGGTTGCGTCCTCCGGCGTGCAGGTCATCATCCAGCTCTTCGTCAACCGCTACATGGACCGCGTGGACCTGAACGAAATGGTCCAGAAGAACGTGGAAAAGATGAACGTGAAGCGTGCGAAGAAGGGACTTCCGCCGCGTAAGGTCCAGAGCGTCAGCACCATGGTCAAGAACCTGGAAGATGAAAAGCGGCGCCTGGAAGAACTGAAAAAAGAGAACGAAGAAAAGGCCAGGGAGGCCGCAGAGTATTACAACAGCCGCTCTGGCGCCCGGAAGGGCAGTCTCGCGGAGAAGGCCGGAATGGTCCAGCAGTACGAAGAACGTCAGCGGGAACTGAAGGCCCACGGTTCTCAGAAGAAGTAAGAGGAGATCAAAATGAACGATAAGAACTATACAGCGCCTTCCCTGGAGGATGCGATCACCATGGCGACCATGGACCTCGGCATTCCCAGCGACCAGCTGGAGTATGAGGTCGTTGAAAAGGGTTCGCGCGGCTTCCTCGGGATCGGCTCCCGCCAGACCGTGATCCGCGCCTGGAAGAAGGAAGAGAGCACGGACGCGCCGGAAGTCGCGGCCGCGGCGCCGAAAGAGGCCGTCCGCGAAGAGAAGGCTCCGGTGAAGAAGGCGGAACCTGTGAAGCCCGCTAAAGAAGAAAAGCGGCCGGAACCGGTAAAGGAAAAAGCCGAGGAAAAGAAAGAAAAGCATAAAACGACGGAAAACGACAACGCCCATTTCGAAGAAGGGAAGAAATTCCTGGAAGAGGTCTTTGACCGGATGGGCATGAAGGTCCAGATCGACTACCGCTACAACGAGGAAGAAAACGCGCTGGAGATCGATCTTTCCGGCGACGAGATGGGCGTCCTGATCGGCAAGCGCGGACAGACGCTGGATTCTTTACAGTATCTGACCGGCCTGGTCGTCAACAAGAGCGGTGAGCATTATATCCGCGTCAAGCTGGATACCGAGAACTACCGCGAAAGACGGCGCGAGACGCTGGAGGCGCTGGCAAAGAACATCGCCTACAAAGTCAAGCGGACCCGCAAGAGCGTATCGCTCGAGCCGATGAATCCCTACGAAAGAAGGATCATTCACGCGGCACTGCAGCCGGACAACTTTGTCATGACAAGGTCGGAAGGAGAAGAGCCGTACCGCCATGTGGTCGTCTTCTACCGCAGGAACAAGAACGGCGAAGAAAGATAAGAAATAAGGGCCCGTACGCGGGCCCTTTTCTGTATTTCAGGAGAGAGTCAGATGCTGGATGAACAGAGGACGATCGCGGCGGTATCCGGCGGCACGACGCCGGCCGGGATCTGCATCGTCCGCATGAGCGGAAACGAAGCCTGTGAGATCGCGGACCGCGTCTTCCGGGGCGGGAAAAAGTGCCCGCGCGTGCAAAAGATGGCGACGCATACGCTGCACCATGGCTATATCATGGAGGGGGACCGGCCGGTCGACGAGGTGCTCCTTTCCGTCATGCGCGCGCCGAAAAGCTACACCGGCGAAGACGTCGTGGAGATCAACTGCCACGGCGGCAGCATGGCGGCAGAAAAGATCCTCACGCTTCTGCTTTCCGCCGGCGCGCATATCGCGGAACCCGGGGAGTTCACCCGCCGCGCCTTTATGAACGGCCGGATGGACCTTTCACGGGCGGAGGCGGTCGCGGAAGTGATCGCTTCCCAGAACGATTTTTCCCTGAAAGCTTCGGTCGCGCAGCTTTCCGGCGCCGTGTCCCGGGAGGTGCGCGCGCTCAGGACGCAGCTGCTGGACGAACTCGCGTTCATCGAGGCTGCGCTCGACGACCCGGAGCATTATGATACGGAAGGCTACGGCGAAGCGCTCCTTCAGAAGCTTCAGCCGCTTACGGAACGCTTAAAGGAGCTCATCGACAGCGCGAAGGACGGCAGCATCCTGGCCGCCGGGATCCGTACGGTGATCGCGGGCCGGCCGAACGCGGGAAAGTCCTCGCTCTTAAACCTCCTTTCCGGGCATGAAAAGGCCATCGTGACCGAGATCCCGGGGACGACGCGTGACGTGCTGGAGGTGCCGGTGCGCCTCGGCGAGCTGAGCCTCGTGCTCATGGACACCGCCGGCCTCCGGACCTCCGACGACCCGGTCGAAAAGATCGGGATCCGGCGCGCGGAGGAGGCGATCGAAAACGCGGACCTCGTGCTGTATCTTACCGACCTGACGGAAGGCCTTCAGGAGGAAGACCTTTCCGTGCTTGCCGGGATCCGCGAAAGCAAAAAACCGTTGGTCCTGCTCTTTAATAAAAAAGACCTGCTGGACGGGGAGATTCCGCCGGAGATCCGGCCGGAAGCGTCCGCCCTGCTGGAAGACGTTTTGTGCCTGCCCTTCTCCGCACTGACCGGGGAAGGAAAGGATGCGCTGACGGCGGAGATCCGCCGCATCTTCCATGCGGACCGTTTTTCGGACGGTTCCGCCCTTGCGATCACGAGCGCAAGGCAGCATGCGCTGTTTCAGGAGGCGCTTGCCGCGCTTCTTAAGACGCAGGAAGGCATTATGGAAGGCGCGACCGAGGACCTGCTTGCCGTGGACCTCACGGACGCCTACCGGGCGCTAGGCGAGATCATCGGCGAAGAGACCGGCGACGACGTGATCGACCGCGTCTTCGAAAAGTTCTGTATGGGGAAGTGATATCACAAAGGGACCAAAAGACCACGCGCCATGCTTGCATGGCAGCGGGCGTCTTTTAGGGACCTTCAAAACACGAGCAGCGAAGCGCAGCGTAAGAAGCGCGAGAGCTGCGAGTGTTTTAGCCGCACAGAGCCTGCGCAGCAGGCGTGCGGCGTGATATCACGGAAGAGAACATAAACGCGGCATGCGTGCGGCGTGATATTTCAGGAAAATATAAAGGGACCGAATATAGATGCTTCTTACTAACAGGGAAGAATATGACGTGATCGTTGTTGGCGCGGGCCACGCAGGCGTGGAAGCGGCGCTGGCCGCGGCGCGCCTTCATTTCAGCGTCATCATGTTTACCGTGAGCGTGGACTCCATCGCGCTCATGCCCTGCAACCCCAACATCGGCGGCAGCTCCAAGGGCCATCTGGTCCGGGAGATCGACGCGCTCGGCGGGGAGATGGGCAAGAATATCGACAAGACCTTCCTGCAGTCCAAAATGCTGAACCGTTCCAAGGGGCCGGCCGTGCATTCGCTACGCGCGCAGGCGGACAAACAGCGTTATACCGCGGAGATGCGCAGGACCCTGGAACAGACGGAAGGCCTGACGATCCGGCAGGGAGAAGTCTGCAGCCTGATCGTGAAGGACGGGGAGATCCGGGGCGTCAAAACGGCGTCCGGCGCCGAATACCTGGCGAAGGCCGTCGTGCTCACGACCGGCGTCTATCTGAACGCGCGCTGCATCTACGGCGACGTCAGCGAATATACGGGTCCGAACGGGCTGAAGGCGGCGACGAAGCTTTCCGCCTCGCTCATCGAGAACGGGATCGCGCTTCGGCGCTACAAGACCGGGACGCCGGCCCGTATGGACGGCCGCACCGTCGATTTTTCCAAAATGCAGGAACAGAAAGGCGATGAAAGAATCGTCCCCTTCTCTTTCGAGACCGATCCGGAATCCATCCAGAAGGAGCAGGTCTCCTGCTGGCTGACGTATACGAATGAGGAAACGCACCGGATCATCCGAGAGAATATCGACCGCTCGCCCCTCTATTCCGGGAATATCGAGGGCGTCGGCCCCCGCTACTGTCCTTCGATCGAGGACAAAGTCATGCGTTTCGCGGATAAGGACCGCCACCAGGTCTTTATCGAGCCGGAAGGTCTCTATACTCACGAACTTTATGTGGACGGGATGTCGTCCTCTATGCCGGAGGACGTCCAGAAGGCGATGTACCGGACCGTACCCGGCCTGGAAAACGCGAAGATCGTCCGGAATGCCTACGCGATCGAATACGACTGCATCGACGCGCGCCAGCTGAAAAGCACGCTGGAGTTCAAGTCGATCCGCGGCCTGTTTGCCGCGGGCCAGTTCTGCGGTTCTTCCGGCTATGAGGAGGCGGCGGCCCAGGGACTGATGGCCGGGATCAACGCCGCACGTCTTATCCAGGGCAAGCCGGGGATCGTGCTCGACCGGGCGCAGGCCTACATCGGCGTCCTGATCGACGACCTCGTGACCAAGGAGAATTTTGAACCGTACCGGATGATGACCTCCCGGGCGGAATACCGTCTGCTGCTCCGCCAGGACAACGCCGATATCCGGCTCACGCGGCTCGGCTACGCGATCGGGCTGATAAGCGAGGAGCGCTACCAGCGTTTCAAGGCGTATGAGAAGACGGTGAACGACGAGATCGCCCGCGTGGAGAAGACCTTCGTTAAAATGACCGATGCGCTGCAGGAGATGCTGAGTGAAAACGGGACCGCCGAACTGAAAGGCGGGGCAAGCCTGGCGGACCTGATCCGCCGGCCGGAGCTTTCCTATGAGCTGCTCGCGCCGGTGGACCCCGGCCGGCCGGAGATCTCCGAACGGGCTGCCGAGCAGGTCAACATCGCGGTGAAATACGCCGGTTATATCGAACGGCAGCAGCGTCAGGTGGAAAGCTTCCGGAAGATGGAGAACCGCCGGATCCCGGAGGACATCGACTACAGCAAGGTCCCGAGCCTTCGGATCGAAGCGCGTCAGAAGCTGGAAATGATCCGGCCGACATCGCTCGGACAGGCGTCCCGGATCGCGGGGGTCTCCCCGGCCGATATCCAGGTCCTGCTCGTCTGGCTGAAAAAATAAAAAACGGCAGACGGCCGTTTATGTGAAAAGTGAATCTTGCGGAAAGCATCCGCAGAAAGGAGTCCAAATGCTGTATAAACGGAAAAACGAAGCGCAGTTGGATCCGGAACTTTTCCGTTCCCCGACTTCCGAATACCGGGGCGCCCCATTCTGGGCCTGGAACGCGAAACTGGATAAGGACGAGCTCCTGCGCCAGCTGACGGTCTTCAAGGAAATGGGCTTCGGCGGCGCGCACATGCACGTGCGGACCGGCCTGGCTACGCCGTACTTAAGCGACGAATACATGGCGCTGATCCGTGCCTGCGTGGACAAATGCGGCGAGGACGGCCTGCACGCCTATCTTTATGATGAAGACCGCTGGCCCTCCGGCGCGGCAGGCGGCATGGTCACGAAAGACCAGAAAAACCGCGCCCGCTATCTCCTGTTCACTCCGGTGCCTTACGAGAGCGGCGCCGCGGTCTATTCCAATCACGACAGCCGTGCGGAGACCGGGCGGACCGAAAAAGGGACCCTGATCGCCTGCTTTGATATCGAACTCACCGCGGACGGCTATCTGAGATCCTGGGCGAAGATCCCGGAAGAGGCGGAGGCCGCGCATACCAAGTGGTGGGCATACGAAGAGCTGACTGCGGAGAGCCCCTGGTTCAACGATCAGACCTACGTCAACACCCTGGACAAAAAAGCAATCGAGCGTTTTATCGAGACCACGCACGAACGTTATAAGGAAGTCGTTTCCGACGAGTTCGACCGCGTGATCCCTTCGATCTTCACCGATGAACCGCAGGTGACCGCGAAGCATACGCTGAAATTCGCGGATGAGCGTGCGGACGTGACGCTCCCCTGGACCGACGACCTGCCGGAGACCTTCCGGAACCGTTATCAGGAGGACCTCGTCGCCGGGATCCCGGAGCTCATCTGGGACCGGGCGGACGGCAATGTCTCAACGCTCCGCTACCACTATCACGACCACGTCTGCGAGCGCTTTACCGAAGCCTTCGCGGATACGATCGGCGGCTGGTGCCGGAAGAACGGCATCGCCCTGACCGGCCATATGATGGAGGAACCGACGCTGAAGAGCCAGACCGTGGCGCTCGGCGAGGCCATGCGTGCCTACCGCGGCTTTGACATCCCCGGCATCGACATGCTCTGCGCGCGTTTTGAGTACACGACCGCCAAGCAGGCCCAGTCCGCCGTCCACCAGTTCGGCTATGAGGGCATGACGAGCGAGCTTTACGGCGTGACGAACTGGGATTTCGACTTCCGCGGCCACAAGCTGCACGGCGACTGGCAGGCGGCGCTCGGCGTAACGCTCCGCGTCCCGCATCTTTCCTGGTATTCGATGGCCGGCGAAGCCAAGCGCGACTACCCGGCGTCGATCTTCGACCAGTCGCCCTGGTGGAAGGAATATCGCCGGGTCGAGGATCACTTCGCCCGCGTGAATACCGCGATGACCCGCGGCAAGGCGCTTGTTAAGGTCGGCGTGATCCATCCGATCGAAAGCTACTGGCTCCACTGGGGGCCGGCGGAGTCGACCGCCCTTGTCCGGGACGAGATGGACCGCCGTTTCCAGACCCTGACCGAGGACCTGCTCTTCGGTTCGATCGATTTTGATTTTATCAGCGAATCCCTGCTGCCCGATCAGTGCCCGGCCGGCGGCGCGCCCCTTGCGGTGGGCGAAATGGCCTATGACACGATCCTCGTCCCCGGCATGGAGACGATCCGCAGCACCACCCTCGAGCGCCTGGAAGCTTTCCGGGACCGGGGCGGGAAGCTGGTCTTCCTTTCGCCGGTCCCGACGCTCGTGGACGCGGAGCCATCGGACCGCGCGGAGAAGCTTGCGAAGAAGAGCCTCGTGATCCCCGCGTCCCGGAGCGCCGTCCTCGGTACGCTCGAAGAAGACCGGCTCGTCGAGCTCCGGGATGAGAAGGGCATGCTGACGGAGAACCTGCTGTACCAGCTCCGCGCGGACGGGGACGAGCGCTGGCTCTTCATCGCCCACGGAAAAGAGCCCTACAATAAAGACGTTTCCCGTTTCCAGAACGTGAGGATCCGGGTCCGCGGCGCGTACCGGGTCGTGCTGTATGATACGATGACCGGGGAGATCAGGCCGTTGGCGGCTGAAGTGAAGAACGGCCGGACGTCGCTCGTACATAAGCTTTATGATTACGACAGCCTGCTGCTCCGGCTGATCCCGGCAGCAGCCTGCACCGCGGATGGAACGGTGGAAGAGCATGCCGTGAAGGCGGACGCTGACGCCGGCAGGGAAGCCGTCCTGCTCCCGCTGCCGACGAAGGTCGCTTACACACTCTCCGAGCCCAACGCGCTGCTCCTGGACCAGGCGGAATACGCCCTGGACGACGAGCCTTACCATCCGTCGGAGGAGATCCTCCGGCTGGACAATATCCTGCGCGCCCGCCTCGGCTGGCCGGGCAGGAAGGACGCCTTTGCGCAGCCCTGGGTCGTACCGGCGGAGCCGCCGGTCCATTCGGCGTCCCTGCGTTTCCGTATCTTCTCCGAGATCCCTTATGAGAAGCCGCTCCTGGCGGTCGAAGACGCGGAGAAGCTTAATATCCGCTGGAACGGAAGCCCCGTCGAAAACGCAGTCACCGGCTGGTATGTGGACCGCGCGATCCGGACCGTGGCGCTGCCTCCGCTTCAGCCCGGCGAAAATGTGCTGGAACTGAAGATCCCCTTCGGCCGGCGGACGAATATCGAGTGGTGCTACCTGCTCGGGAACTTCGGCGTTTCTGTTCACGGACGTGATGTCCGCGCCACCGCCCTCCCGGAAAAGCTCGGTTTCGGCGATATCACGTCGCAGGGTCTGCCCTTCTACGGCGGCAACATCTGCTACTGGCTGCCGGTCACGTTTACGTCGGACGGAGAGCTGATCGTAAGGAGCAGCCGTTACCGCGGCGCGCTTCAGACCGTCCGGGCGGACGGCGGAGAGGAAGTTGCGCTCTTCCTGCCGCCCTACGCCGCGTCGCTTCCGGTGAAGAAGGAAACGAAGGAACTCACGCTCACACTCTACGGCAACCGGCGGAACAGCTTCGGGCCGGTCCATCTTGCGGATCTTGAAGAGCGCTGGATCGGGCCGAACGCCTGGCGCAGTATCGGCGACTGCTGGTGCTACGATTACGTGCTGGCGGAGGAAGGCGTCCTGGCAACGCCGGAGCTCATACTGCTCCCGGAAACGGTAAGCGGTTGAGCACTTCCCATTAGAGAAAAAAAGAAAAGATACACGCAGAATATCCGTATGGAAGAAAATATCCTGTTATTGAACCAGCTGTTTGAAGAAGCCGGGCTGCCGCTTACCGAAGCGCAGTCCCGGGCCTTCCTGACGGTCTATGAGCGGCTCGTCACGGAAAACGAGCTCATGAATCTCACGGCGATCACGGAGTTCCGGGACGTCGTGATCAAGCATTTTCTGGATTCCGTACTGCCGCTGACGGTCTTCCCGCTCACAGATGCGCAGTCTTCTGCCCTGCCGCAGGCTGCGCACTCTTGTCCCGTCAGCCTGATCGACGTCGGCAGCGGCGCCGGTTTCCCCGGCCTCCCGCTGAAGCTCCTCCAGCCGACGCTGAAGCTCACGATGCTGGACTCCCTGAACAAGCGGGTCGGCTATTTAAACCGGCTGATCGGGGAACTTGCGCTGACAGACGCGGAAGCCGTCCACGGACGCGCGGAGGAATACGCCCGGACGCGGCGGGAAGCCTTTGACTTTGCCGCGGCGCGCGCGGTCGCGCATCTCGCGGTACTTTCGGAGTACTGCCTGCCGTTTGTAAAGACCGGCGGCTGCTTCCTGGCCTACAAGGGCGGGGACGTGGCGGACGAGCTCCGGGAAGCCGGCAGGGCGATCCGCCTGCTGGGCGGTGAAACGGAGCAGGTCCTTCATTTTACACTGCCGGAAAATGCCGGGGAGCGCAGTCTGGTCGTGATCCGCAAGACGGCCCCGTCGCCGAAAAAATATCCGCGGCGCGCCGGCCTGCCGGCAAAAGAACCGATCCTGTAAACGGAGGGAAAAGATGCAGCTGCAGCGAAATTCCAAGATGTACTTCTTTGCCGCCGCGTT
>CADBQM010000032.1 GCA_902796795.1 uncultured Eubacteriales bacterium | reverse complement strand
TTGTTGATCCCGATTATCTCTTCGAGAACTGAGGTGCTCTACGAGCCGCTTTGAGGCCGTACTTCTTCCTTTCCTTCATCCGCGGGTCGCGGGTCCGGAAACCGGCTTTCTTGAGGACCGGACGGAATTCCGGATCCACATGAAGGAGCGCACGGGAGAGGCCGTGGCGGATCGCGCCGGCCTGGCCGGTGGTGCCGCCGCCGTGAACGCTGACGGTGACGTCATACTTTTCAGCGATTTCCAGCGCATTCAGGGGCTGGCGGACAACGACCTTCAGGGTCTCAAGACCGAAGTAATCGTCGATATCGCGCTTGTTGATCGTGATCTTTCCGGTGCCCGGCGCAACGTATACACGAGCGATGCTGCTCTTTCTTCTGCCGGTGCCGTAGAATTTATCTGCCATTTTCATTTCCTCCTGCTGAATCAGAACTTCAGTTCTTCGGGCTTCTGTGCCGCATGCGGATGTTCGGGGCCTGCGTAGACGTGCAGCTTGCTGAACATCTGATTGCCAAGGGGTCCCTTCGGGAGCATGCCCTTGATGGCGAAGCGTAAAACTTCTGCAGGCTTCTTGTCCATCATCTCGCGCAGCGTCTTTTCCTTGAAGCCGCCGATGTATTCAGAGTGGGAGTAGTACTTCTTGTTGTCCAGCTTCTTGCCGGTAACAGCTACCTTCTCTGCATTGACGATGATCACATAATCGCCGGTATCGATATGAGGCGTAAAAATAGGCTTGTTCTTTCCTCTAAGGACCTTGGCCACTTCAGAGGCCAGACGTCCGAGCGTAAGTCCTTCGGCATCGACCACATACCACTTTCTCTCGATGGTCGCCGGACTTGCCATAAATGTATTCATGGTGAGATCCTCCACTGTATGTTGATTCCGATCTTTTCACTGGTTCTGTTCCGAGATCAAGCGTTTACCGGGGCTAATGGTTACGCTTGCATTCCGGCACAGCCCAATTATTATATTACAGTAAATCAGGGGTGTCAATAAGGAAAACGCTTGTTTTTGTAAGGAAAACGCCCGTTTTTTCAACAAAGATGCAGCGATCGGCGGACGGTGACGCAGCTCGCTTTGGGACGTCGTTCATAATTTGTTTACATTTCGTTTTTTGAATAGATACAAAAACATTGTTTTTTATTTATTTTTCTCTTGTATCATACGAAGCGTAGAAACTTCTCATAATTGTCGGGAGACCGACATCCCCCCTTTTGAAAATATTGAATGGCTTCAGATGCACCGGCTGACCCCCGGTGCATCAGTCATTTTCCGGGACTTTACGCGTCGCCGGAAGTATCTTCCGCAAGCTTCAGGAAATCCTCTTCCGAAAGGATCGGGATACCGAGCTCGCGGGCTTTTTTATTTTTCGACGAAGTCGAGTTCACGTCGTTGTTGATCAGATAGTCGGTGTTTTTACTGACGCTGCCGGCCGCGTGTCCGCCCCGCTCTTCAATGAAGGCTTTCAGCGCGTCGCGATTTTCAAAATGATGTACGGCGCCGGTAATCACAAAAGTCTTTCCTGCGATCGCGGAGGAAACGGTCTCCTCTGCCTGCTCCTCTTCGACCGTAAGCTCCGTAAGCAGCGCGTCCAGTTCTTCCATCTTCTTATCGTCCGTGAAGAAAGCGCGGATACCGACGGCCATCTTCTCTCCGATCCCGTCGATCGCGGTAAGGTCTTCCAGGGAAGATGAACGAAGCGCGCCGATCGTTTTAAAACGCCGTGCCAGCAGCCGGGCGCCTGCGGTCCCGATCTCCGGGATCCCGAGGCCGGTGATGAGCCGCGTGAGCGTCGTGTTCCTGGCCCGGTCGACCGCCGCGGTCAGATTCTCGAAGGACTTTTCTCCGAACCCCTCCATCTCCGTGATCTCCGCTTTATGGCGCTGCAGCCGGAAGAGGTCCGGCAGTGTGCGGATGAAGCCGCGGTCGATAAGCTTTTCCATCGTTGATTCCGAAAGGCCGTCGATCTTAAGTGCGTTTCTGCTCGCGAAAAGGTCAAAACGCTTGATCTGCCTGGCCGGACAGTCCGGATTTGTGCAGTGCAGCGTTTTAACACCGTTGTTTTCGTGGACCTCCGTCGGGGCGCCGCAGACCGGACAGGTATCCGGCACCGGTGCCGTGCCGCTTTTCGTCAGGTTTTCCGCGATCTGCGGAATGATCATATTCGCCTTATAGACGCGGACGGTATCGCCGATCCCGAGCGCCAGTTCTTCTACGATGGAGATGTTATGTACGGAGGCGCGGCTCACGCTCGTTCCTTCCAGTTCCACCGGATCAAAGACCGCGACCGGATTGATGAGCCCGGTGCGGGATGCGCTCCACTCGATATTGCGGAGCGTCGTCTCGGCCATTTCGTCCTGCCATTTGAAAGCGATCGCGTTCCGGGGGAATTTGGCCGTCCGGCCGAGCGAAGCGCCGTAGGACAGTTCGTCCAGGGTGAGCACGAGGCCGTCCGAAGGGATATCGTAATGCAGGATCCGCTCCGAGAACTGTTTTACTGCGTCCGCTGCCGTCTCACGGTTGACCCGGATCCGCTCCACCGTTTCAAAGCCCTGCGCATCTAG
Source organism: uncultured Eubacteriales bacterium (assembly GCA_902796795.1). GTDB lineage: Bacteria > Bacillota > Clostridia > Lachnospirales > Lachnospiraceae > UBA1267. The sequence continues at coordinate 11,383 of CADBQM010000032.1, read as the reverse complement.
GAACTCAAGCTGCTTTTCCATCGAATCCTCAAAATCCACGCCCGGCGCGTCGATGAGCGCAAATGCGACCAGGTTCACCGAACGCGCCGCCGTCACCGACGCGTCCAGCTGGCGCACGGAACCGGAACAGAGATTACGCGGATTCTTATATTTCGCGTCTTCATCGTCAAGCTCCGCGTTCAGCCGTTCAAAGTCGGAATAGCGGATGACCGCTTCGCCGCGCAGGATCAGTTTCCCCGTATAGGGGATCCTTGCCGGAAGGTTCACAAAGGTCCGGGCGTTGCCGGTCACCACTTCGCCGATCTCGCCGTTGCCGCGGGTCACTGCTTTCTGTAAAACGCCGCCTTCGTAAGTGAGGACGATCGTCAGGCCGTCGAGCTTCCAGGAAAGCAGGCCTTCGTGATCCCCTAAAAAGTCCGCAAGCGCGGCCGTATCCTTGGTCTTATCGAGGGAAAGCGCGGGCGTTTCGTGTGCTTCCCGCGGCAGGGCGCTCACGACTTCGTAGCCGACAAACGCCGTAGGGCTTCCGGCAAGCACGGTGCCCGTTTCTTTTTCGAGCCGTACGAGCTCGTCGTAAAGGCGGTCGTACTGCTCGTTCGTCATGATCTCGCGGCTTTCCTGATAATAAGCGCGGGAGGCTTCCCGTAGGACCGGGATCAGTTCGCGCATTCTTGCTGTCTTGTCCATGCCTGCTCTCTTTCTATGAAAGTCCTGCTTCTCTTCGGAGCGCATTCTGTTCTTTTCGGGTCAGGACGCGCCACTCGCCTTCCTTGAGCCCGCTCAAGCCGACGCTCATGATCCGCACGCGGCGGAGCGCCGTCACGCGAAGGCCGAGGCTTAAGCACATCCGGCGGATCTGGCGGTTCAGTCCCTGGGTCAGTACGATGCGGAAGGAACGCTGTCCGGTCCGCACCACCCTGCAGGGCGCCGTCTTTTTATCGAGTTCCGCAAGATACAGGCCGCCCGCGAGCTTTTTCAGCTGGTCGTCGCCGATCTCCCGATCTACGTGCACTTCGTATTCTTTTTCATGTTTTCCCGCCGCATCGGTGACCGCCTTCATGAAATCGCCGTCGTTCGTCAGGAAAATAAGCCCGCTCGAATCCTTGTCGAGCCTTCCCACGGGATAGAGTCGGTCTTTGTACGGCACCAGGGAAAGGACGTTCGTCTCATTTTTGAAGCTCCGGGTCGTCGAAACGACGCCGCGCGGCTTGTTGAGGGCGATGATCACCTTTTCCGGCTTTTTTTCCGTGAGCTGTGTCCCGTTCAACAGCGTGATCTCTTCTTTGCCCGTCACGCGCATGCCGACGTCTGCCGGGACGCCGTCCACCAGGACGCCGCCCTCTTCGATCAGCCGGTCGGCCTGCCGCCTTGAAAGGCCGCCGTGCTCGGCAAGGTATTTGTTCAGCCGGATCTCTTCCACTGTCTCCTCTTTCAAAAAAGCGCCGCAGCGCCGGTCATTGTTCATATCTATTTTATCACGCGGCCGGATACTTGACAATTCGGCGCCGGTTTGTTTTGCCGGCAACTTTTTCTTGACATCTCCTTCCAATGTGCTATAGTAATACCAATTTCATCGCGGACGGGCATGCCCGTTCCATCAGATATCAGGAGAATGATATGATCCGCAGTTTCTGCATCGCAGCTTCCTATTATTACTTTTACTTTATTGGCAAAAGACAATAAAGGTAATTTGTGATGCAGCGCTAAAGGACAAAAGGATTCGGATGCGGCACAGATTACCGATGTGCCGCATCCTTTTTTTATTTCCGCAAAGAGGAGAAAAAACATGATCGTCGTTGTTAAACCGGATGCCTCAAAAGAAAGAAGAGACCAGCTGATCGAGTGGCTGAAGGGCCAGGGACTGGATATCCACGTCTCGGAAGGCAGATTTCAGACAGTGCTCGGCCTCATCGGGGATACAAGCCAGGTCGATATGGAGCTGATCGAAAGCCTGGACATCGTGGATTCCGTGAAAAGGATCACGGAACGGTTCAAGAACAGCAACCGGAAATTCCATCCGGAGGATACGGTGATCGACGTCCGCGGCGTTAAGATCGGCGGCGGAAATTTCTGCATGATCGCCGGTCCCTGCTCTGTGGAAACGGAAGACCAGATCGTCGCGGTCGCAAAAGCGGTCAAGGCGTCCGGCGCGGATATGCTGCGCGGCGGCGCTTTCAAGCCGCGGACTTCGCCTTATGATTTCCAGGGGCTGAAGGGAACCGGCATCGAGCTGCTCAAGATCGCAAGTGAAGAGACCGGCCTTCCGATCGTTTCCGAGATCATGAGTTTTTCGGATCTGCCGCTGTTCGAAGACGTGGACGTCCTGCAGGTCGGTGCCCGCAATATGCAGAATTTCGACCTGCTGAAAGAACTTGGCAAAGTCAACAAACCGATCCTGTTAAAGCGCGGTCTCGCAAATACGCTGAACGAACTGCTGATGAGTGCAGAATACATCATGGCCGGCGGCAATGAGCAGGTCATTCTCTGCGAACGCGGTATCCGCACCTTCGGCGATTATCTCCGCAATACGCTGGACCTTTCCGCGGTTCCGATGCTGCACGAGCTTTCGCACCTGCCGGTGATCGTCGATCCCTCCCACGCGACCGGGATCGCGCGCATGGTCCCGCCCATGGCGCTTTCCGCAGCAGCCTGCGGGGCGGACGGACTGATCATTGAAGTCCACAACGATCCGATCCATGCCCTTTGCGACGGCGCCCAGTCGCTGACCCCGGAAGACTTCGATCTTCTTGCCGAAAAGATCCGCCGGGTCCGGGAGGCTCTCGCATGATGCGGGTCGGGATCGTCGGTCTCGGACTGATCGGCGGTTCCTTTGCAAAAGCCTACCACGCAGCCGGCCATGAAGTCCTGGTCCGGGAGACCGATCCTTCCGTGCTTGGCTTTGCGCGGGCGGACGGAACGGTCTCCGGCGTACTCTCGGCGGAGAACATCTCTTCCTGCAGCCTTCTCCTGCTGGCAGTCTATCCGGAAGCCGCACTGGCCTTCCTGCGCGAAATGGGTCCGTGGATCGGAGAAAAGCCGATCGTGATCGACTGCTGCGGCGTCAAGCGCGTGATCACGGAAGAGGCACAGGCACTCGCTGCCGCATATGGTTTCACCTTCGTCGGCGGTCATCCGATGGCCGGGACGCAGTACTCCGGCTACAAATATGCCCGGGAGAATCTCTTTCACAATGCGCCGATGGTCCTGGTCCCGCAGGATCACAACGATATCCTCCTGCTCAGCCGCATCAAGGACCTTCTTGCGCCTGCAGGCTTCGGACATTTCTCTGTGACGACGGCAGAACAGCACGACGCGATGATCGCGTTCACGTCCCAGCTGGCCCACGTCGTGTCAAACGCCTATATCAAGAGTCCGTCGGCTCTGGATCACCGGGGCTTCTCCGCCGGCAGCTATAAGGACCTGACCCGTGTTGCCCGTCTGAATCCGGAGATGTGGACAGAGCTCTTCTTCGAAAACAAGGATTTTCTATTAAAGGAACTTGACATTTTTGCCGGAAACCTTGATGCTTACCGTAAGGCTCTCGCCGCAGACGACCGCGCGGCCCTGCATCAGTTATTAAAAGAAGGAAGCGACAGAAAAAAAGAGGTAGACGGCTGATGAGATCGATCCGGATTCACGCATCCCGTGTTTATGACGTTATGATCGGGGAAGGGCTGCTTCAGGAAAGCGGCCGGATCCTCCGTGACCTTCTGCCTGCGTCTCAGGCGGCGATCGTCTCCGATGACCGTGTCTTCTCTTTCTACGGAGAACAGCTGAAGCGTTCCCTGGAAGACACCGGCTTCCTGACGCACTGTTTTATCTTCCCGCACGGGGAGGCTTCCAAAAACCTGACCGTATACGGGCAGCTGCTGAATTTTCTTTCAGAAAAGAAACTGACAAGAAGCGACTGCATCATCGCCCTCGGCGGCGGTGTGACCGGCGACCTTGCGGGTTTTGCCGCGGCGACTTTCCTCAGGGGCATCGACTATGTGCAGGTCCCGACGAGCCTGCTTGCAGCGGTGGACTCCTCTGTCGGCGGCAAGACGGCGGTCGATCTGCCGGGCGGGAAAAACCAGGCCGGTGCTTTCTGCCAGCCGGCGGCGGTCCTTTTTGATCCCGCAGTGCTTCGTACGCTTCCTATAGAAGAATACCGGGCCGGCGCTGCGGAAGTCATCAAATATGCAGTGCTCGGAAACTCAGACTTTTTTGGATCGCTGGAGCAGACCCCGATCGCCGGCCAGCTTGAAGATGCCGTTTCTGTCTGCGTTTCCATGAAGCGGGACCTGGTGGAAAAGGACGAATATGACCGGGGTGACCGCATGCTCCTGAATTTCGGCCATACACTGGGCCATGCGGCGGAGCTGATCAGCGGCTATACCCTTCTGCACGGCGAAGCCGTCGCCATGGGCATGGCGCACGTCACCCGCGCGGCGGAACGGCGCGGCATCTGTGAAAAAGGCAGCGCTGCCCGGCTGGTCCGGCTGCTGAAGCAGTATGAACTGCCGACAGAGATCCCCTATCCGGCGGAACTTCTTTCAGCGGCGGTGCTTTCCGACAAAAAGCGCTCCGGAAGCACGGTCCGGCTGATCGTTCCGGAACGGATCGGGCAGACCGTCATTCTGCCCGTTTCCGCAAACGAATTCCCGGGCTGGATCTCAGGCGGATACGAAGGAGGACTCTCATGATCACGATCGCCCCGGGCAGGCGCTGCGGTACGGTAACGCCGCCGGCCTCAAAATCCATGGCACACCGCCTCATGATCCTGGCCGCACTGAATGAAGCGCCGGTCTATCTTGAACTGGACAGGATCTCGGAAGATATCGAAGCGACCGTCCGCTGCCTCCGGGCGCTGGGCGCAAAGGTCCTGGAACGCAAGAATGGTCTCTTTATCGAACCGCTCTCACGGACAACTCTTTCTGCCGGCGCCGGAGAGATTCCGGACGGCGTTCCCGTCCTTTCCTGCGGGGAAAGCGGTTCCACCCTGCGGTTTCTTCTGCCGCTCGCCGCAGCCCTCGGGATCCCCGCAGTCTTCCGAATGGAGGACCGGCTTGCCCTGCGTCCGATCGAAGCCCTGATCGAAGCGCTGAAAAAAAACGGCGTGCAGATCGAAGCGCACGATGGTGCGTTCCGGCTCTCCGGACAGCTCGTCCCCGGTGATTTCGAACTTCCGGGCAATATTTCCTCACAGTTCGTTACCGGGCTTTTACTGGCGCTGCCGCTGCTTCCCGGTGACAGCACGATCACCATTATCGGAAAAATGGAATCGGAAGGGTATCTCCGCCTGACAGAGCAGGCGCTCACCCTGGCAAAGATCCGCTATGAATACACGCCGCCTGCGAGATCACGCTGCATGTCTTACCGTATCCCGGGCTGCCAGACGGCGCAGCTTCCATCGTCGGTCTTCGTCGAACGCGACTGGTCTGCCGCCGCGAATTTCCTGGTTATGGGCGCGCTCTCTCATGAAGGGATCCGTGTCTCGGGCCTGGATCCGGAATCCGTCCAGGGCGACCGCCGCATGCTGGAACTGCTCCGCGATTTCGGCGCGGAGGTACTGATCCTCCCCCCGGAAGATCCCGCGTCAGGCGCATTGCCGCAGATCCTGGTAAAAGGCAGCTCCCTGAAGGGACAGACGGTGGACGTGCAGATGATACCGGACCTGGTCCCCATTCTCAGCGTCCTTGCGGCCGCGGCAGAAGGGGAGACACGGATCTCAGGGGGCGCAAGGCTGCGCTTCAAGGAGACCGACCGGCTGCGGACGACCTACGAGCTGCTGAAGAAACTCGGCGCCGACGTCCGGGAACTGGAAGACGGCCTGCTGATCAACGGAAAAGGACAGCTGGTCGGGGGGAGTATCCTCCGCTGTCACGACCACCGGATCGCAATGGCCGCAGCCGCAGCTGCCCTGATCTCCAGGAATGCGGTGACGATCCCGGATTCTGACTGTGTTAATAAATCCTATCCCGGATTTTTTGAAGATTTTTCCCGCCTGGAGGCTGAATCATGAACGGTCCCTACGGAATCTACGGCGAAAAGCTGAACCTATCGATCTTCGGCGCCTCGCATGCCGCGTCGATCGGCGTACGTCTTACAGGTTTCCCGGCCGGCTTCCCGGTCGACACGGAAGCCCTGAAGGCTTTCCTTTCCCGACGCGCCCCCGGCAGAAACGCCTGGTCTACCGCGCGGAAGGAAGAGGACCTTCCCGTGTTTGAAAGCGGCCTTGCGGACGGCGTTACCACCGGTGAGCCGATCGTTGCCCGCATCCTGAACCGGGACGTAAACAGCGCCGCCTATGAACGCCTGCAGCGCATTCCGCGTCCGGGACATGCCGACTATACGGCATACGCCCGATACGGCGGCACCATGGATATGCGTGGCGGCGGTCCCTTCTCCGGGCGCATGACCGCGCCGCTCTGCATTGCAGGCGGTATCGCGCTGCAGTACCTGGCGTCACGGGGGATCACTGTCCGCGCCAGGATCCGCAGCATCGGCGGGATCTCAGACGACAGCGTCTTTACGGAAGCGGTATCAGATAAAGCCTTTCCGGTAACGGATCCCCGGGCCGGAGAAAAGATGATGGCTTACATCGCCGCCTGCCGGACAGAAGGTGATTCGGTCGGCGGAACGGTCGAATGTGTAGCCGAAGGGCTTCCCGCCGGTATCGGCGGACCGCTGTTTGAAGGCATGGAGGGACGGATCGCTTCGATCGTCTTCGCCATCCCGGCCGTCAAAGGCATTGAGTTCGGCGCCGGCTTCCGCAGCGCGGAAATGAAAGGCAGCGAAAACAACGACGCTTTTCTAATAGAAGACGGATCCGTCCGCACGGCGACGAACAACGCCGGCGGGATCCTCGGCGGGATCACGGACGGTATGCCGCTCGTCTTCCGCGCAGCCTTTAAGCCGACCCCGTCGATCGCGAGACCGCAGAAGAGCGTGGACCTTGCTGAGATGAAAGAAGCGGTCCTGACCGTGGAAGGAAGACACGATCCCTGCATCGTACCGCGGGCCGTTCCCGTCATCGAAGCCGCAGCAGCGCTTGCGATCCTGGATGCGATGCTGGACGTACCCTTCCCGGAAGACCGGGCCCCGGAAACAGAGTGAGAAAACAGGAGGAACGATCATGCGTATAGAGGACCTTCGGCAGCAGATCGACCAGACCGATGCGGAACTTCTCCGTCTCTTTCAGGAAAGGATGGAGATCTCCGCGAAGATCGCTGCATGGAAAAAGGAAAATGGCGTTCCCGTTCTGGACAAAGCACGGGAAAGAAAGAAGCTGCAGGCGGTGGCCGACGCGGTTCCGGGCGAACTCCGCGACGACGCACGTCTGTTTATGAGCACGCTGATGGGCCTCAGCCGGAGCTGTCAGCACCGGCTGAACGGAGAAAGCTCACTGCTCTCGGAAGAGATCGGGAAGGCGATCTCCGATACGCCGGAACTCTTCCCGCGCGAAGCCGCCGTGGCCTGCCAGGGCGTAGAAGGCGCTAATTCCCAGCTTGCCACAAGCCGCCTGTTCCGCAATGCCAATATCCTGTATTTTTCCAGCTTTGAAGCCGTTTTCTCCGCGATCGAGAAGGGTCTCTGCCGCTATGGCATACTGCCGCTGGAAAACAGTACCGCCGGTTCTGTAAACTCCGTCTACGACCTGATGATGAAGCACGACTTCAAGATCGTCCGGAGCGTCCGCCTGAAGGTCGACCATTACCTGCTGGCGCTGCCGGGGACGAAACTTTCCGATATCCGGGAGATCCGTTCTCACGAGCAGGCCATCAGCCAGTGCTCGGAATTCCTGAAGTCCCTGCCCGGCGTCCGTATTGTCCCCTGCGAAAATACAGCGGCCGCGGCAAAATACGTCGCGGAATCCGGCAGGCATGACGTGGCTTCTCTTTCTTCCCGTGCCTGTATCGAAGAATACGGCCTCAGCTGCCTGAAGGCTTCTGTCCAGGACAGCAGCGGCAATTATACCCGCTTCATCTGCATCTCAAAGGATCTTGAGATCTACCCCGGCGCCGACCGGACCAGCCTCATGGCCACGCTGGTACATGAGCCCGGCTCGCTTTATCAGCTGCTCTCCCGTCTTTATGTACTCGGGATCAACCTGATCAAGCTGGAGAGCCGGCCGCTGCCGGACCGCAGCTTTGAGTTCATGTTCTATTTTGACCTGGACATCCCGGTCTATCAGCCTGAATTCCGGCAGCTGATCCTGGAACTGCCTTCCGTGACGGAAAGCTTTACTTATCTTGGCAGCTACAGCGAGGTGATCTGAATGCGTTCCGGCCTGCTCGGAAGAAAACTTGCGCACAGCTATTCCCCTGCGATCCACGAAAAACTCGCAGACTATTCCTATACGCTTTTTGAGAAGGAACCGGACGAGGTCGAAGCTTTCCTGAAGAACGGTCCCTGGGATACGCTGAACGTCACGATCCCCTACAAAAAAAACGCTTTTGCCTGCTGCACCCGTCTTTCGGCGACTGCAGAAAAGACCGGTAGCGTCAATACGCTCCTGCGTCTTCCGGACGGCGGACTGTACGGGGACAACACCGACGTCTACGGCTTCCGCTGCCTGCTGCTCTCGCTCCTTTCCGGGGAGAAGACCGGCGCCGGGAAAAAAGCGCTGATCTTCGGCAACGGGGGCGCCGCGCCCTCGGTCCGGGAAGCCCTGCTTTCGCTCGGCTATGCCCCGGTCATCATCAGCCGGCGCGGGGAGGATAACTATACCAACCTGGAGCGGCACAGGGATGCGAAGCTCCTCGTCAATACCACGCCGGTGGGCATGTATCCGGAAAACGGACAGGCCGTCGCAGACCTTTTGTCTTTTCCGGAAGCCGAGGCGGTGCTGGACCTGATCTACAATCCGGCGCGCACTGCCCTGCTCCTGCAGGCAGAGGAACTGGGGATCCCGGCAGCGAACGGACTGTTGATGCTGACCGCTCAGGCGAAAAAAAGCGCGGAGCTTTTCCTCGGGAAGGCATTGCCGGATGCCCTGATCCCGGAGATCACCGCGGCGCTTGAAAGAGATCTCGGCAACCTGATCATGATCGGGATGCCGGGCGCGGGAAAGACCACAATCGGGAGATGGCTAGCCGAGGCCATGGGGCGGCCTTTCCTGGATTCGGACGAAGAGATCGAAAAAAGGACCGGAAGGAAGATCCCGGAGATCCTGAAGACCGAAGGGGAAGACTTCTTCCGGCGGCTGGAGACGGAAGTTCTTGCGGAATTCGGCAAACGTTCCGGCTGCGTGATCGCCGCCGGGGGCGGTGTCGTCACCCGGAAGGAAAACTATCCGCTGCTGCACCAGAACGGAAAGCTCATCTGGCTGAAACGGCCGCTTGAATTGCTCCCCACAGAAGGCCGACCGCTCTCTGAGGCCAGCTCTCCCGCCGCTCTTTACCGGGTCCGCGAACCGCTCTACCGGGCATTTGCGGATCATGCGGTGGATATTGATGAACATACGGTAGAAAACATTCTTCTGTGGTATGATGCCCGGGGAAAGGAAAAAACATGATCAGACTGCTCGTGATCAACGGACCGAACCTCAACCTGCTTGGCCTCCGGGAACCGGAGATCTACGGACGTGAGGACTATGCGGCGCTCACCGAAAAACTTCAGTGCTGGGCGGAAGAGGAAGCGGTCGGGCTGAAGGTCTTCCAGTCCAATCACGAAGGCGCGCTGGTGGACGCCATCCAGGCATCTTACGGAAACGCAGACGGGATCATCATCAATCCCGCCGCCTATACACATACCAGCATCGCGATCCTCGATGCGCTGAAGGCCGTCGCATTGCCGGCTGTGGAGGTGCATCTTTCCGATATCTCGAAGCGCGAGCCCTTCCGGCAGATCTCCTACGCGGGCATGGCCTGTGTAAAGACGTTCGCCGGGCTGGGTTTCGAAGGCTATCACGAAGCGATCCGCTTCCTGAAAGCCTATCTGAATGAAAAAAACGACCCGCAGGCGGGTCTGTAAAAAGAACGATAAGGAGTATTCTATGCAAGATCGGGAACAAACCTACAGGATCCTTGTGATCAATCCCGGCTCCACCTCCACCAAGGTCAGCCTCTTTGAAAACGAAACGGCGCTCTTCGAAAAGAGCCTCTTCCATGACGCGCCGGAACTTTTAAAGTTCCCGCACGTCAACGACCAGATGCCCTTCCGCTACCGGGTCATCCTGGACATGCTCAAAGAGGAAAACGTGGACCCGGCTTCGATCGATGTCTTTGTCGGCCGCGGCGGCAGTGCCTGCACACAGCCCGGCGGCGTGACGAAGATCGACGAAAAGCTGTTTGACGATACCGTAAAAGCAGTCGGCGGCAGCGAACATCCGGCCAAGCTCGGCGTTATGCTCGCCTGGCAGTTCGCCCTGGCTTTTCAGAAGGACGCTTACACGCTGAACCCGACCAACGTGGACGAATACTGTGACTATGCACGGCTGACCGGGATCCGCGGCGTTTACCGCGTCTCGCACTCCCATGTGCTGAACCAGAAAGCCGTCGCGGAATTCCACGCGCGTTCCATGGGCAGGCGCTATGAAGACTGCAATTTCATCGTCGCGCACATTGACGGCGGCATTACGGTCAGCGCACACGAACGCGGCCGCATGATCGACGGCAACATGGGCGCCGACGGGGAAGGCGCGTTCACGCCCACCCGGATCGGCAGCGTCCCGGTGCTTTCGATCCTGGACTACCTGGAAACGCACGACCTGAAGGAGACCAGGCTCCTCTGTGCCCGTTCCGGCGGTTTTGTGAGCCTCTTCGGTACCGCGGACTCCGACGTGATCCACGGGATGAAGGAACAGGGCGACAGAAAAGCCACGCTCGTCTGGAACACCATGATCTACCAGATCGCGAAGATGATCGGCGAGAGGAGCGCGGTCCTGTGCGGGAAAGTCGACGGGATCCTGCTCACGGGCGGCCTCGTGCGTTTTCAGGATATCGTCGACGGGATCAAAGAACACTGCGGCTGGATCGCGCCGGTCAGTGTTTATCCCGGTGAAATGGAACAGGAAGCGCTGGCTTACGGCGCGCTGAAGGTGCTGCGCGGGGAAGAGACGGCGTTACAATACAGCGGAAAGCCGGTATGGGAAGGCTTCCCGGGTGTGGATCTGTAAGGATCCCCGGATGAAAAGAATGCTTTGATGTGTTCAGACAGGAGGAATGATGAGCGTACTGGACCGTGTCAGGGAAAAAGCAAGAAAAGACCTCAGGAAGATCGTTTTTCCGGAGGGCGATGAAAAACGTACCGTACAGGCGGCGGCGATCCTGAAAAAAGAAGGGCTCGCAGAGCCGGTGCTGCTCGGCAGCGAAGAAAGCATCCGGAAAACAGCGGAAGAGACCGGCAGCGACCTTCAGGGGATCACCTGCATCGACCCGCTGACCAGCGAAAAAGCCGC
>CADBQM010000031.1 GCA_902796795.1 uncultured Eubacteriales bacterium | reverse complement strand
TCCACGAGTTCGGCGACGGAAGCAGGTTCATTCCCGATCGAGGAATTGTAGATGATCACGTCCGCGTCTTTCGCCCCGGCGTAAAAGAATTCCGGTTCGACCGTCACCGTCGAGGTCCGGACACTGCTGTCGCCCAGGTCTTCGAAAATGTATTTTCCGCCCGCGAGAGCGATCATCTTGCTCACATAGTCGCCGCTTTTTCTGGCGACGATCTTCCCGGTCGAACTGACGTAGAAGAACGCCGCAGTCCTGCCCGTCGGGGAAAGTGCCCGGATGCGGTCAAGGATCGCCGCCTGTTCCGAAAAGATTTCTTCCGCTTTCTCTTCCGCGCCAAGCAGGACGCCGTACATCTTGATCCACTCCACGCGTCCCAGCGGATGCGGCTCGTTGCTCGACTGGTCCACCAGTACCGCGATGCCGAGTTCTTCAAGCTGCGTCTTTATGTCGGAAGCGTGCCCGATCATCATGGATTCCACGGCCAGCGGGCAGCCGGATGCCGTGATCAGCTCATAATCCGGCGCGCTGTACTTGCCCGCGTAGACGATCCGCCCTTCCTGCATCGCTTTTCTGGCGTTCTCGATATACCAGCCCTCTTCCTTCGTCCCGGAAAGCCGGATCGCGTCCAGGCAGCCCAGGGAATCAAAAAGACTCATGGCCGAAGTTGCCGCAAGGTAGATGTTCTTCAGCGGCTGATACAGGGGGACCACGTCTTTCGGCAGTCCCTTCGGCAGTGCGGCGCCTTCCGGTATCACGAGAAAGCGGCTGCCGTCTGCCAGGGAGATCAGCCGGTACCCGCCTTCATATTCGTCCACGGAAAACTGCGAAGCAAACTGGAGTTCCATCTGCCCTGTGTGCTTCAGCTTCAGTTCCCCGCCGCCCTCACGGGAGGCGCAGGCGGAGAACAGCTGAAGCAGCAGACAGAGCGCCGCTGCCAGCGCGAGCGCTTTTCTTATTTTCATTTGGCTTTTAAGGAAGCGCCGTCAAAATGCAGGGTGTAATCGATCAGATGCGGCTCGCTCATCGCGTTCGTCAGCGCGCTGACCTTGATGTCTGCGTCCAGGGTGACGGGGATCCGGAAGGTCGAATTCCCTTCGGTATTCACAGGATCATAGCGGGTCTCGCCGATCGTCATGTACTCGTAATGGCTGCTGCTCCACTCGATCTCAGCCGTCAGCACGCCGTTTGCGGCGGTAATGACCGCCGGCGACGTAACGGACGCCTTCCCGGAACCGCCTTCCAGCTTCACTTCCGCGGTGTACGTACCGTCGGCGACCATCGGCTGCGGATCCGAAACGGAGACCTTGTGGTCGTACCACTTGCCCTTGGTCCCGACGAGCGCGCAGTCGAATTCTTTATCCAGGTACGGCACCGGAACGTCAAAACCGTTGACTTCCTCCTGGGTCCCGTCTTCATAGGTCACGGTATCCGTGGTCGGCTGAAGCAGCGCCGCTCCTGCCTTCTGTGCGTCTTCAGCGCTCCCTAAGAAAAGATTGACTGTGTTTTTGGAAGGCAGGGAGATATGGATCACCATCTTGCCGTCCTTCACGGTCAGCACACCTCTGCCGTGATGGGCTTCGTTCACATGGAACATGCTGCCGTCGGTATTGAAAAGCGCCGAATACGTGCCGTCTTTCAGTGCAGCCTTCGAAGATCCGCCGTCCTGTTTTCCGCAGGAAGCCATAAGCAGCGCCGCTGCAAAGAGTCCGATCAATAACATCTTTTTCATGAATAACAACCTTTCAGCCTTTCTTATTTCAGCGCACCGATCGCGCTCTCTGCGTGTGCGGTATAGATCGCCTGGATGTCGGCAAGGCGGCCGAGGCCGGCGATCTGCGTATCGATCTTATCAAAATGGCCGGAAGCCGTAAACATGCTGACCCAGGAATCCTCGTCCTCGCCTGCCATATCGTTGTGGGCGTGATCGCCCGCAACGACCATCAGCGGCCGGAGAACGACCTTCTTATAACCGGCTGCCGCGACGGCTTCGATGATATTCTCGCAGGAGGTCTCTTCCGGTTCTCCTTCGACTGTTCCGATAAAGACGTTCGCGTAGCCGAGTTCCGCCATCTGCGCCTGCATCTGGGAATAAGAGACCTTGGCCGTATGGGAAGTGCCGTGGCCCATGAACACGAAAGCGGTGCCGTCTTCCCCTGCAGCTTCAAGAGAAGTATAGCCGGCGTCCTTGACAGCGGCTGCCGTCAGCGCGACCGCGACGGCTTCTTTATCCTCGTTGACCGCGGACGCATCCGAACCGACTTTGCCGAGCAGCGGCTCAGCGATCGCGACAGTCTCGAACTTCGACTGGTATTCGTCCAGGGCGGCCTTCAGTTCGTCGTATTCCGCCCCGTGCATCAGATGGGTCGGCTGTACGACCAGCGTCTTGACGCCGCTCTTGACCGCGCGGTCCAGGGCCTGCTTCATATTGTCGATCTTTTCGCCGTCACGTGCCTGCACGTGGTTGATGATGATCTGTGCGGTGAAAGCACGTCTTACGGCCCATTCGGGAAACGCTTTCTGAAGGGCGTCTTCGATCCCCTTGATGTCTTCCGCGCGGCTGTCGTTAAAAGAAGTGCCGAAGCTGACGACCAGGAGCTCCTTCTCCCCGATCTTGTCCGCGTTCCGCGGATCGTCCTTCGCGGCATCGCCGGTATCCCTGCCGAAATAATCGGGATCCGCGCTTTCTCCGCTGACCAGTTCCTTCTGCGCATCCGTCAGCTTATCCCAGGCCGCTTTCGCCGCAGCACACTGTTTGTCGGTCTTATCGGTCCATTCCTGGACGTAGATCGCGTCGATCAGTTTGCCGACTTCGTCTGCCAGTTCCTGGTCGGTCTTCGGTTTGCCGCAGGCGCCGAGGCCGGCGATCAGGACAAGGACCATTGCAAGACTGAAGAACTTCACCATGTTTTTCATATTCTTTTTCCTCCGTTTCCGCTTATTCAGCGGTTTTTCTTCGGAAGCCCGGGGCTCAAAAAAAAGAGCACAGGGACTGTCCGGACACTGTCTGCGTCCTGAACGTTTGTCTGCACTCTTCTCACCCAAGATATGTAAACGGGAATACGGTATTTCTGACTCATGTGCCCGGAACTGCGCATAAAAACAGACAAAGACCCTGTTTCCCTGTCTGCGCGTCCGGTCCAAATACAGTAATGGTGGTTGTTTCGGAATCGAACCGAATCATTTTACTCTACTCAGTGAACAACTTTTCAAAACCGTATTCCGGATATTCAGTTTGCGTTTCATATTATAAAGTGGAAAGACCGATCTTTCAAGTCACATTATTGTTTTGATCCTGTAACATTCTTGCCTGGATCCGTCATATCTGCTATACTTTCCTAAGCAATACAGGAAAGGTCGGGATCGCCATGGAAGATTTTGGTATCCGGGAGATGCTGGAGATGCAGCGCACGCTGCAGGAAAAGTATAAAGACAGGTGGGAGACCATCGAGCCCGTCAACGGGAAAAACAAACTGCTCTGGATGATCAGTGAAGTCGGCGAGGTCATCGACGTCATCAAGAAAAACGGGGACGAGCGTGCTTACGAAGACCCGGCGATCCGGGCGCACCTCGTGGAAGAAGCGGCGGACGTCCTGATGTTTTATAACGATTTTCTCCTCTGTTACGGCATATCGCCGGAAGAACTGAAGCGTTCTTTCGTCGAAAAATTCGAAAAGAACATGAAGCGGTGGTAACAAAAAGGAGCGGCTTTTCACGGCCGCTCCTTTTTACATGAATACCGGTATGTCATTTCGTAAGCACTACCTTGTTGACTGCTTCGATCAGGGCCACGGTCTGGCTTCTTGAGACCAGCGCCGCCGGCGCGCCGTCGGTCTCCGCAAGGCAATCCATCCCGTCATAACGGTACAGCGTCAGCCGGAATGAAGGGAAGTCCTCATTATCCAGATGGAATACAAGGGAGATCTCTTCCTGGCCTTCCGCTGCCTGGTCCGTAAAACTGTCGGAAACCAGTCCTGTCAGTGCGTTCTTAAAGTCCTCGGCGTCGAATTCCTTTTCAAGACAGGTCCAGCTGTCCTCTTCCGATGCGGCATCCCCTTCCGGGGCTTTCTGGTGTACAAAACTGTATGTTTCCCCATTCAAGCGGATATCCACGGAAGTGACCTCATGAAGATCCGCCGTAAACAGCTCCTGATGGCGGAGCGCGTTATACGATACCGCTGTCAGCGTGTCATATTCAGTCCCCGTGATCTTATAAACGATCTGAGAATCCCCGACCCGGGCATAGCAGCTGACCTCCGGAAGCTTTTCCGCCTTTTCACGGACTGCCGCCGCATATGCGGCAGCCTCTTCCGGATTCCTGGAAAGATGCAGCACATAATTTCCGTCCGATCCTTTATTCCCGTCGCTGTCCTTCGACTTGTATGCCACTTCTACCGTCTGTTCCGGTTCTTTCATTCCGAAGGTCTTCAGCTCTTCCTCCGAAACATTGTAGCTTGCATAGTTTTTCAGCCCGAGGGACTTCAGCGCGCTCAGGAATGAATCGACGTTCGCTGTATCGAGCGGTTTTCCGTCCGCGAAATAAACGTCCTTCGCACAGATGCTCTTTCCTTCTTCATCCCTTGTGACCGTATAGCTCTCCGTACCGGAGAATGTGATCTTTTCTGCCGTATCAATAGAAGGAACGGTATCGTCAAGGATCATATCCCGCAGTACCGCGTCAAATTCGTCCATCAGGTCATGCTGCGTAAGATACGCCTTACCGTCTCCGATGGAGACATAGCGCTGGCTGTCCATTTTACTGATATCGCCGAGCGAAATGGTATGCTTCTTCTCCCCCGCGGTGACCGTGACGGTGCATTCTGGTGTGCCGAGGCCGTACTGTTCATAGTCCGTGACGTTGTTGATCACGAAGGCGGCCGTAAAAGATGCCAGCGGGGAAAGCAGCTTGTTGATCTTCTCTTCGTCCACCGGGAACGCCTTGTCGCCGTCATACGTCCAGGATCCGTCCTTTGTAAAGGAAAAAGTGCCTTCTTTATTCGTCCAGGAAAGCGCTGTAACGCTGTCCGGCGGGACCTCCAGGATCACTTCCCCGCTGTTTTTTATGTCCTCTTTTTTCGTCTCGATCCGGCTGATGATCACGACAGCCGCGACGACGATGGCCAGTACGCCAAGCAGAATGCCGAGTTTTGCTGTTTTACGCATGACGCTTTTTCCTCCTGTCGATTACGGTAAATATACCCCACAGCACAAAGACCGCCGGGACCACGCCGATCAGCACGATCTTCAACGTCGTCGCAGAAGAATCAGCGATCGTCAGATATTTATAGCTCAGGCTCTTGCTGCGGATCGACAATGCTTCGCGCTCCCCGATCAGGGAAGACAGCGCGTTCATC
>CADBQM010000030.1 GCA_902796795.1 uncultured Eubacteriales bacterium | reverse complement strand
CGCTCCGCGTAGCTTCGGATCAGATATTCTTCATTGCCGTAAAGAAGATACGCTCTCGAAAAGCTTCCTTCTTTCAGATCCTGATTCAGCCTCCGCATCGCCCTGTCCGTCTTTCCGTATGTTTAACCATATTATTTTAGCACCGCCGCGTCCGCTTTTCAAGTGCGGGGCTTCAGCTCTTAAGTGCCTCCTGTATCGCTTCCGCGAAGGTCGGATGCGGATGGATGACCCGGGAGAGTTCCCGGACGGTCACACCGAGGCGGATGGCTTCCGTAAGCTCGCCGACCATATCGCTCGCGCGCTCGCACATCAGCTGTGCGCCCAGGATCCTGCCGCTTTCCTTTTCAAAGACGATGCGCACGAAACCGCGTTCGCCTTCCGCGATCACGGTACGACCGTTGGCCCCCATCAGGGCTTTTTTACTGTCCGCGTCGATGCCGCATTCTTTTGCCGCCGCAAGGCTTAAGCCCACAAAAGCGATCTCCGGCTCGGTATAGATGCAGGAAGGTACGAGCGAAAGATCGGGCCGTACCGGGTCCCCGCACATCGCCGCCACCGCGTTCTGCCCTTCCGCAGCCGCCGCGTGCGCCAGCATGATCCCGCCGGTCACGTCGCCGATCGCGTATACCGAAGGCACGCTGGTCTCGTTGTTTTCGTCGACCAGGATCCGGCCGCGTTCCGTTTTCACGGAAAAGCCTTCTTCAAACAGGCCTTCCGTAAAGCAGCGCCGGCCGACCGCGAGCAGTACGGCGTCTGTTTCGAGCGTTTTCTCCTCTTCTTTTTCCGAGAAACGGACCTGAAGCGTTCCCGCTGATCCTTCTTCGATCGCTGAAACCAAAGAAGACAGATGGACGCTGATCCCCCGTTTTGTAAAAAGCTGCTTCAGGGAAAGCGAAAGCTCCCGGTCCGCGCCGTTCAACATCTGCGGCAGCGCTTCGATCACCGTGACCTCTTTCCCGAGATCCCGGTAGAAGCAGGCGAATTCCGCGCCGATGACGCCGCCGCCGATCACGGTGAGGCGGCCGATCTCTTTCGTTTCGGAAAGCAGCGTGTCACTGGTATAAACGCCCGGCAGCGTGCTTCCGGGGATCGGGGGCACAGCCGGTACCGACCCGGTCGCGATCAGGATCCGGGCAGTCTCAAGCACCTCTTCCCCTTCCGCCGTTCTAAGCACCACGTGCGAAGCGTCCCTGATGCTGCCGGTCCCGTACCGCACTTCGACTTTCAGTTTCTTTGCGCGGCCTTCGATCCCTGTCCTGAGCCTCCCAACCACTTCATTTTTCCGTTCCTGGATCTTCTGAAGGTCGTAGGAGACGTTTTCCGCAAGAACGCCGAAGCGTTCTCCTTCACACGCCGCGCGGTAAAGCGAAGACGCATGCAGCAGGGATTTCGTCGGGATGCAGCCGCGGTTCAGGCAGGTGCCGCCGAGGGCGTCTTTTTCGATCAGGCAGGTCTTCATGCCCCGTTCAGCGGCATCAAAAGCCGCTTCATAACCGCCGGGGCCGGCGCCGATCACGATCAGGTCATACATATTCTTCTCCATTCTTTGTACGATCCTTTAGTTCCTCACGGATCAGTACTGCAAGCATTTCTGCCAGCGGACGCTCCGCACCGCTGTATAAAGGCTGCAGCGCCCGGATCAGTGTTTCTTTTTCAAAGGCACAGCCGCAGAGCTGTTTCGCGGCGGCCTCCGCGTCCCCGGAAAGCGCATCCGTATAGAGGACCGCATCCGCGACCTTCCCGTCCTGCACCCGGAGCATGAGTTCCAGGCCGCCCGCCGGAAAGCGGCGCTTAAGAAGGATCGTATGCGCGATCTGCCTCCCGAGGATCCAGGAAGGATCCGCAAAAAACTTCCGGCGTTCGTTCAGTTTCCCGGGGTCGATGCGCGTTTCTTCAAAAGGCCGGACTTCCGCGCCGAAGACGTCAGAGAAAGCAAGAAGAAGCTCCTCCGAAAGCCGCTCCGCCGTAAGATGCGGCAGGTACGCTTTCAGGTTCACGACCCGCGATCTTACCGAAGGGACAGCGCGGTCTATAGAGGAACGTTCCTCCATAGAAAGATGTTTCGCCGTTTTTTCCGGGTCCGGCGTCAGGTAGCGGGCCAGGCGCTCCGTATCAACGTCGAGCATCAGCGTACCGTGATGGCAGCAATGCGTGCCGCGGCGGAAGAAGGCGTGGCCGGAGAACTTTTTCCCGTCCAGGACGAGGTCGTTCCGCCCGGTCTTCTCCGCATTCAGGGAAAGCCGCCGAAGCGCATGTAAAAGCACCGCCTGATGACGGTCCACGTCATAATTCTTTTCCTGCGCGATGAAGCTGAAGCAGAGGTTTCCGGCATCGTGGTAGACCGCCCCGCCGCCTGACAAGCGGCGGGCGAGGAATCCCCCGTCCGCCGCAAGTGTTTCGATCCTGCATTCCCGGTAAGCGTTCTGGTTCCTGCCGATCACGACCGTGTGCCGGTTCTGCCAGAGATAAAGGAGGATCTCCTCTTCCCCGACGTCTTCCGTCAGCAGTTCTTCCAGCGCCAGGTTATGATACGGATCCGTAATGCCGGTCTTTATGACTTTAAGCTTCTCCCGCATAGCGGACCACGGGCTTTCTTGCAGCCCCGACTTCGTCCAGCCGGCGGACGGAGGTCGTCAGCGGCTTTAAGTGCATCGACGCGGGATCCGCCTTCGCCTCCTCCATGATGCGGAGGAAGATGTCCGCCGCCTCGTCGAGCGTTTCTTTCGTTTCCGTCTCGGTCGGTTCGACCATCAGCGCTTCGTGGACGATCAGCGGGAAATACATGGTCGGCGGATGGATCCCGTAGTCCAGGAGCGCTTTCGCGATATCCAT
>CADBQM010000029.1 GCA_902796795.1 uncultured Eubacteriales bacterium | reverse complement strand
CTGCACCTCTCCCGAGGCCGGCTGCAACGAGCCGAAAGACATGGAATGGAACCGCCGGCGCATCCGCGGCCAGATCTGGCGGATCGAAGACGGAAAGAGCGCGACGCGTGTACCGGGCTTCTTTGAAGGACCGGTGCCGGACGCGGAAAAGGTCCCGACGAAGATCGATCACACGAAATACAACCACTACCGGATCGAAGCGGACCGCTTCGGCTACCGCTGCTATATCAACGGTACCTTCGTGATCGAAAAGACGCAGCCGCTGCATCCGGTGCTGCACGCTTCCTGCGAGGCGTCGGAAAGCGAGATCTTCCTGAAGCTCGTCAATGTTTCCGGACAGGCACAGGAAGCCGTGTTCCGGCTGGACAGCCGGATCGCCCCTGAGATCTGCGTTGAACGCGTCGCCGGTACGCCGGAACAGCAGAACTCCTTTGAGGCGCCCCTGAACGTTTCTTCGAAGGAGGAAGTTTTCACGGCGTCGCTCAATGAAAACGGGGACGGCTGCAGCTTCCCTGTCAGCGTCCCCGCGTATTCGGTCAGTGTTTACCGTATGAAAAAGCTTTAATCCAGCGCGGCATAGACGGCCTGCCGGACCTTCATGTGGAAGAGCTCGTTTCGGAGCCCCCAGGTATTATGCATATAGACGATCGAAAGGTTCTCCTCCGGATCCGCTTCCGCCCAGGGACCGTAGCCGCCGGACCAGCCGAAGGAGCCGATCGATCCGTTGCTGCCGCCGGGGGCTTTTTCCATCAGTGTGCGTACGCCCAGGCCGTAGCCGTAGCCCAAAAGATCCGGTCCGCTGTTGCGGTGGTAGTCCAGCAGCTGCGCTTCGCTTAACTGGTTGGTACGCATCATGTCGATCGTCTTCCGGCCCAGATAACGTGTGCCGCGGTACGTTCCGCCGTTTGCCAGCATATACATAAAGACCGCAAGGTCCCGGACGCTTGAATTCAGGTTCGCGCGGGAGTACTCCGGTACGCCGCCGATCTTCAGGATATCATCCGATCCCGCGGGCACTGCGGTCTTTTTTCCGTCCGGCGCAACGTGGTACAGCCGGACGAGCCGCGTCATCTCTTCGTCCGTCAGCAGCGTCGCGCAGTCTTTTAAGCCAAGCGGGTCGATCAGCCGTTCCTTCATGTTGGCGCGCACGGATTTCCCTGTCAGGGTCTCGACTAAGACGCCGACGATCTCCGAACCGAAGCCGTACAGCCAGTGCGTGCCCGGTTCAAAACGGACCGGGACCTGACTCATCGCGTGTGCCTCTTCCCTGAGTTCCGGCACCCGGCCGCCCGCGCAGAGCTTTTCCATTTCGTCGCTCATCCGGTTCAGCGTCGGATCGTCGGAACGCACGGCGAGCGGCGCCATGCAGTACGGCAGGCCGCAGGCCATGTCAAACGCGTCGCGGACCGTGATCGGGTTTTCGGTCGGGACGGCTTCGAACTCCCCGTTCGGCCTGCGCACGAACTTTTTCGTATCCTTCCAGTCCGGCAGATATTCGTACAGCGGATCGGTCAGCAGGAACTTTCCTTCCTCATACAGCATCATTGCGATCGCGTACGTCAAAAGCTTTGTGCTGGAAGCCTGGCGGAACAGCGAGTGCTCCGTCACAGGGATCCCTTTTTCGATATCCGCGTACCCGGCATAGCTTTCATGCAGGATCTCGCCGTCCTTCATCACCACAACGCCGCAGCCCGGGACCTTGTCTTTACAGAAGTCCTGAAGCAGCCGGTCCAGTTTACTGAAATCTGCCATTTCCGTTCTCCTTTTTATCACTGTTTTTCTTTTATACCAGTTCATAGATGTCCGCTGCCGCAGCCTCGATCAAAGCTTTATCGGGCAGGATGTCCCGCGGCACGACGGACAGGATCCGCTTTCCGCCCGCGACCGTAAGCAGGCACTGGCTGTAGCCGGCAAAGTCCCGGTTGTTGTCGAGCGGGATCAGGGTCTCCAGCCGCTCCCAGTAGCCTTTTCCGCCGTGGGAGTTCGCAAAGATACTGCCAAAGCCGCGGCCGGTCACAAGGATCGTCCCTTCCGGCCCGCCCTGCGGGATCCAGAGCACATACGGCGTTCCCGTCAGGTCCGAGCCGTCCCGCGCGACCACGCGGTTGCCCATGAAGTCCGAGCTGCCCCAGTCGTCGAGGTCGTCCGAGATCCGGAAATAGACCGGGATCCGGTCCTCGTTCACCATCTCATAGACCATCACAAATTTCCCGTCCGGCAGCGCGGCGATGATCGGCATCCCGGGACGCAGCGTATCGTCCGCGAACGCGACGTCGATCTTCATCTCTGTCCACGTGCGGCCGCCATCCGCGGAGCATTTATGCGCAAGCAGCTGGTTATAGTGATCCGAGCCCAAAAAGCGCTCGTCCGAATAGAAGCAGTACAGGCGGTGATCCGGGCCTTCCATGAGGAACGGTTCCCAGACCGGCCGGTACATCCGGTGCCCGTGACGTTCCACGAGCTCCCCGCAGGACACGATCTTGCTTAAGTGTTCAAAGCTCCGGCCGCCGTCCCGGCTCGCAAACAGGTGGAGCGCCGTCGTAAAGCCCGTTT
This sequence comes from uncultured Eubacteriales bacterium, assembly GCA_902796795.1. Taxonomy (GTDB): domain Bacteria; phylum Bacillota; class Clostridia; order Lachnospirales; family Lachnospiraceae; genus UBA1267. The sequence continues at coordinate 1,275 of CADBQM010000029.1, read as the reverse complement.
CAAACGAGCCGATCAGGTTCCCGGCAAGCAGGATCGTCCCTTCCGGCAGATCGCCCTGCTGCTCCGTCAGCTCGTAAAGATGCGGCTGGAAGCGGCACTCTCCGCCGTCGATCTTAAAATTGACACCGCCGATCTTCTGCCAGCTGTGCCCTTCGTCGGTGCTTTCGTAGATCGGATACTCCGCTTCTTTCGTCGTATAATATTCAAAAGTTGCGAGCAGCGTCCCGTTCTTTTCACCGTTGTGGTGCAGCTCGATACAGCGCGGGTACATCGCGCCCGGCCGCCGGGTGTCCGCGTCCGGCGCATAGATCACGCTGCCGTAGCGCTTCTTCAGCAGTACGCCGCTCGGCTGCTCTTCCGTCGGCCGGAAGCCGCCGTTTTCCTGGTATAACGTGTCGTGCATCAGAATGTCCTTCATCGCCCTTACCTCCTGCTTCTATTATACCTGCGCCGCCATAAAAGAAATGATGATTTCTGTGGAATCCTTGACCGTTTTTGCTTTATTGCGGCGATCCGCTATGATTCAGCGTTTTTCTGTCTTATACTGATTCCGTATCGTATACGTTTACGCCGCGGATCCCCGCAGAAAGGACAAGACATGGCGAAATACTTCCGTTACGACGACGAGACCGCGCTGATCCAGACGACCGGCGGCCTGGTCCACGGTTACGAATACGACGGCATTACGATCTTCAAGGGCATTCCCTACGCCCACGCGGAGCGTTTCCGCGACCCGGTGCCGGCTTCCTGGGACGGCGTTTTTGAAGCGACCGGCTACGGCTACGCCTGCGCCGTGATCGACGAAGACGGTCTCCCGAAAGGACTGGAGGACAACGGCCACAACGTCCTGAAAAGCGAAGACTGTCAGAACCTGAACATCATGACGCCCGGCTGCGATGATAAAAAGCGCCCGGTCATGGTCTGGCTGCACGGCGGCGCCATGTCCTTCGGCTCCTGCTCCGGCGACGATATCTGCTCCGGCGAAAACATCGCGCGCTTCGGCGACGTCGTTTTTGTATCGCTGAACCACCGGCTGAACGCCCTTGGCTTCATGGACCTTTCCGAATTCGGCGAGGCATTCAAAAACTCCGGCAACCAGAGCATCGCGGACATGGTCATGGCCCTGCATTTCATCCACGACAACATTGCCGCGTTCGGCGGCGACCCGGATAACGTCACGCTCTTCGGCCAGTCCGGCGGCGGCATGAAGGTCACCGCCCTGATGCAGACGCCCGCGGCGGACGGCCTCTACCACAAGGGCATCATCATGTCCGG
>CADBQM010000028.1 GCA_902796795.1 uncultured Eubacteriales bacterium | reverse complement strand
GCTATTCCGACTACGACGCAAACGCCGCGATCGACGCGGGCAGCATCGCGAACCAGATGAACGCGGCGCTGATCCCGGGCACGATCTACGCCTTCCACGTGACGAACGTCGCAACGATCCGGCTGATGCCCTCCGTCATACAGAACGCGCTGAACCAGGGCTACACCTTTACGACGATCCACTGAAAACAGCCTGCAGATAAGGCAAAAGAAGACCTCCGCCGGAAAACGGCGGAGGTCTTCTTTTTGTCAGCATTTTCAGGATCGTTCCTCCCGGCTTTGGGGTATGGTGATGGTGACCAGCGTCCCCTTTCCGATACTGCTCCGGACGTCCAGTGATCCTCCGCACATCAGTTCCAGGCGTTCTTCCACGTTCTTCAATCCGACCCGCACCTCGGAGTCCGCGGCATCCGTATCGAAACCAGGACCGTTATCCTCCACCGTGATCAGCGCCTTCCCCGCTTCCGTCCAGGTATGGATCGTGATGTGCTCCGGACCGACGCCTGCGCCCAGGCCATGCTTGATGGCATTTTCCACCAGCGGCTGAAGAGTCAGCGGCGGAAGACGGAAGGCTGTGAAATCAAGAATATACTCCACGGATAGCTTATCACCGTACCGCAGTGCTTCGACCGCCACATAGGCTTTTGTATGAGAAAGCTCATCCGTAAACGAGACCGGATCCGTAGCCGAGATGGCTGAAAAATTATGCTGCAGATAAGTCGTAAAATCCTGGATCACCTGCATCGCCAGCTCCGGGTCCTCACGGCAGAGGACATAGACAGAGGTCAGCGTATTATAAATAAAATGCGGACGGATCTGACTGATCAGCGCCTGTACGCGCGTGTCCTTGATCTCCTGCTCCTGTTTTCTGAGCAGCCGTTCCTTGAGGATCGCCGAGCGGAAAAAGCCAAAGCCCTTGAAGAATATATTCAGGACGATCCAGATGAGGAAGAAAGGCGCGGTCCGCATGGAACCGGTGATCATGTAAAGCACCAGATCCGCACCTAGGGTCAGGAAAAAAGGAAGCAGCCACAGAAGCTCGTTTCGGGATGGCTTCTGGCCAAACAGGGAGATCAGATGCAGTACGGCGATCCCTATGCCGAACCAGATCAGCAGATCGTGGAGTTCCACGATACGGGCAAGCTGGAGGATCAGGATGATGGCCGCTATCGCCGCCGCCATATAGAAGCAGACCGTTCCCGTCCGGTTTCCGGAGGCCTTTTCTTCACGCAGGGAAACGAAAAACCTCAGGGAAAGCACCAGCATCAGGATATAACAGGATACGCCGGTAAACCACATCCCTTTCTGAATATTGGCATAGTCCAATATCAGGAGTAATGACGGAAGCGCACTGAGCTTCCAGATACCGGCAGTCACCGTTATCGCGCCGAGACAGAAAATGCGTTGTTTCTCCCTCGGATCAAGCGGCATTCCCAGGACCATGAGACAGATAAAGAACCCGGCGGTCACTGCCAGCAGGCCTAAGATCAGTACCAGCCTGTCCTTGGGCAGTTCTATCATGTTAAGATGCATATCCCGGGTGATGATCATAAAGACCGGTTCTTCGTTTCTGACGCTCTGATAGACCGGCACCAGGGTGATGGTAACGGTCTTTCCGGCGTAGATCGGCCGCACCGGGATACTGACCCAGTAACTGCCCGGCGTCTTTCCGATATAATCCGTACCTTCCCCGAAGGGTTCATCCGTATAAGTACTGTCTTCGATGGTGAACCAGGCCAGGGTGTGATGAAGATAAACAGTCAGTCTTGCCCCGGTCGTCGTGGCAGAATCCGCTTCGGGAAGTGTGAAGGTATACGTCCGCCGTACGCCGGCATAGTCCGGAATGGCCTCCTCCTGTACATTGTCCGCCTTCAGGATAAAGAACGGACTGACAGCATTCGCATACCGGTTATTGCCGGGGTTCACAAAGATCAGTACCGAAAGAAGGACCGTAAGCAGAAATACAGCCAGTACAGCGAGCTCGGCAAAGACGCCTTTTTTACGCCGCGCGCTCATGTCAGCCCCCTCACAGGAAAACGGAGATGCGCGATCTCATTACGGAGCTTTTCCGCAGTCAGGGGCTTCAGGATATAGCCGCTGCAGTAAAGCTTAAGCGCATCTGCCATATATTCCGAATGTCCGGTAAGGAAGATGATATTGGTCCGGGCATTGATGGCAAGGAGTTTTTTAGCCAGGTCCAGCCCGCTTTCCCCGAACAGTTCCACGTCCAGAAAGGCAATGTCGATACGGTTGCTTTCCGCAAAGGCCAGGGTCTCGCTGCCGGTCTGGAACCCGAAAGCCTGGGCATCCGGCAAAGCGTCGCTCAGGATGTGCATAAAGCCCTTCAGGATGATGGGTTCATCCTCGACCATGATCACGCAGGGCGGCGTATCCTCCCCGGTGATGGCATCCAGAAGTTCAAAGGTCCGGACACCCAGGACCTTCGCCACGCGTGAGAGCATGGCGATATCGGGCATCCTCGTGCCGGCTTCCCAGTTGCTTATGGTTTTTCTTGTCACAAACATCAGATCTGCCATCTGCTGCTGAGACAGTCCTTTTGCCGCCCGAAGCGAGCGGATCTTCTGGCCTAAAGCGTCCAGCGCTGCCATCTCTTTTTGTCCTCCAGTTTATGGCTTCTTTTCCAGTACCAGATCGCCGAATATGGTCGTTTCCGTAGAATAGCCGCCGGTGATGACCGCTTCCGGCTTGACATAATTATCATTGCGGTGGATGTACACAAAGACGCGCGAGTCGACGATGTGCTCTTCTGCGTCCCAATAATCATGGCCTCTCACGCCCTCGTTCAGATTGATCCGTTTATGATCCGTCGTCAGGAGGTTTTCCCACTTGTATTCAGCAATATCCGCAGGCACCCTGTCGTACTGTGCCGCGCTGATGGCGGTGATATAGGATGCGTCATTCTTATCCTTGTCGTTGATCAGTGCTGTTGTCTGGTACAGATACATTGGTGTGCCGTCCGTCCCGTAGTTCAGGCTGCGGTCGCTGCAGAGCGTATACTTTCGCTTGTCGACGGTCAGGCGTTTCTCGGGCTTATCGCCCACATAGACCAGCAGGTCCTTGACCGCGCTCTCCATCGTATATTTTGTCCTTCTGGTATTGACATAATCGGGATTATAGTGATGATATCCGATATACACAAAGGCATTTTCGCCCGCATTCTCGTTCATGTTCAGCGGAAGCCAGCTGGTCGCGCCCTGGGTAAGCAGGTCTTTCCAGGCTTCCTCATGTGTGCCGCCCACGCCCACAAAGAAGCTGTCGATCCCCGTCAGGATCACACTGCTCTTCAGATGGATATAAAGGACCTCGTCCGTATCGCCGAAAGGAAGCACATATTCCGCTTCCTTTATGGTCTTGCCGTAGAAATCCTTTTCTGCCGGTATATCGCCGTGATCGACCGTCAGCACCGTAGACATTCCCGCCTCGAAGACCGCTTCAGAGAGCTTGATCTCCTCCACCGGGTCGCCGGTGGAACTGCCGCCGGAGCTGGTAGTGGTATACAGATAGTACCTGAGGCCGTTCGGCGACGTAATGGGCACAGGCGTCTGTGATGACATATTCTGGACCAGTGTATATTTGGCGCCGTTCACCGTCAGCGTCTCCGAAGGCGTCTTCCCGGCCTCTGCCCTTAAGCGGAGCAGGCCGTGAACGGCCTTTGCCGGATTATCGGTATAGGTCACGCCAAGGTAGGCTGCCTTAGGATCATATTCACAGGAGCCGATGACGGAGTACCGGCCGTAGCTGTTATCTCCCTTTTCACCGATCGCATTATACCACGCCTTAGCGGGAAGCAGCGTCAGGCTCTGGTTGATGATCTCGGAAGAAGAACTGAGGAGCGAAATATAACAGAGATCGTTGGAGAAGGCATCATTTGCCTTGCGTTCGTCCTCGCTCCAGCTTTCCTGCGGGTTATAGGTGGCAACGCTGACAGAAGCGACGTACTTCCCCCGCACCGGGGCGGCCCGGTGGATATAGAGATAGACCGGGCTGCATTCGCTGCTCTTTTCGTGGAAATAATAAGCGAGGTTCAGCGGCTCTTTCGCAAAGGGGAACCGGACGTCCTGGACGGATGCAAAGCCGGCCGGAACGGTATTGCTGTTCGAAAGCACCAGGTCACCCGGCGTCAGAGGATCGTATCCTTTCTTGTACCCGCAGGCATAGAGCATCCGGGGCTGGCTGGTCACTGACTGCCATTGGACGCCCGGAATGATATTGTCCGTCAGTTTGTCATAGCACAGGTAGTTTTCTCCCGAACCGACCGTGAAATCATCGTAATTGTTGAGCTCGTAATGCTGGACCTTCGATCTCCAGCCCTGTTCATCGGTCTGCTGGACGACCATCTTTTTCGCGCTCTGCATAAAGACAGAAGTGATCCCATAACCTGTCTGGGCATAATTTGCTTCCGAATTGCCCGTGCAGGCCATCAGCACCGGCATGAAATTCTGCATCGTCGGCGTTCCCGCATAAAACTGGACGTCATAGATCGCGCGCTTCGGGTTATAAGTCGAAGTATAGCAGAGATACGTCCGCATGTTATTGACCTTGAAGGTCGACTGGGTATCTCTGTCCCATTTTTTCCACTCCCGGCCTTTGGTAAAATCAGCGTCTCCGAGGAGCTTTCCGCCCAGCTGCCCGGCGTACTCCGCAAGCGAAAGGCCGGGGATATCCCCGTTTCGTGTAATGTTTGTGCCGCTCACAAAGAAGATCCCGGAGATGTACTCGGTGCCGGAGGTGTATTTTTCGGACGGTGAGAAGAAGATATATTTCCCTTTGTCCCACGCGTCAAACTCTTCACAGGCGTCAAAGTTATATGCCCTTCCGCCGAAATAGGCCACGGGTTCATACCCTTCCTTGCGGTCGGAAAGCTGATCGGCGATCTGGATATCGTCAGCCAGGATCGGTGAACCGGCAGCCGTATCCCTGGTATAACAGATCGAATGATTGTGTCCGTCATAGCCTGCCGCCGTATATCTGACCGTCCCGTAGACGAGCCCCTGGGAGGTGGATTTCAGTTTGGCGATCCGGATATCGGTGATTGCCGCCTTCTCATTGTCCGTGACCTTATAGCCCAGGTAGGTATAAGCCCTGACCGTCGGGAAGCCGTATTTATTCGGATATCTGACAGAGGGCGTCAGATTGACATCGATGACATTGTATCCCTTCTGTGTCAGCTGAAGCTTCGCCAGCGTCTCGCTTTCCTCACAGGACAGATAGAGCGTGGAGACGTACAGTTTTTTCTCCGAAGGCGACGGTTCGGTCTCCGAAGGATCTGTCTCTTCCGGCTCGGTCGTCTCCCCTGCAGGATCTTCCCCGTCCGTCGGTGCGGCAGGATCTTCTTTCGGGACGTCCTCATCCCGAACGACAGTCGTTCCCGAGGATTCTCCCGGCAAAGCGTAGAAAAGGAATACGGCCGGAGCGTCATCCTCCCTGACGTTCGCGTTCAGGTTCGCGGCGTAGATCTCATCAAAGTTCTTGACCGCCTTATAACCTGCCGGGTTTTTCGCATCCTTATACTGAACGATGAACGGCGCCTCTCCGTCTGTGACCTGTATCGGTCTGCCCGCGTCGGTATTCTGAGAAGAATACAGCGCGTTCCACTGTTTTCCCTCATAAGCGTTCAGATCAGCTTTTCCGTCCGGGCTCTGGATCAGATCATAACGCAGGAGCCCGTTCGCGCCCGGGCTGCTGCCGTCCACGCTTAAGTCCATGGTCATCGCAGGTATTTTTGTATACGTGAGATCATCACACTCCGGTTTGAACAGCTCATACAGGAACACGACAAGCATGACCACAAGCGTAACGAGGAAAAGGATCTTGCTCACCGTAGCGATGAACGAAGCGATCTTGCCCATGAGGCCAAACATGAAGAACATCGTACCGTGATGCCAGCACCAGCTGATCGTAATAAGCGGAGCGTTACCGGCGCCCAGCCAGCTGACGATCATGGTCGGAAGCTGAAACAGCGCGATCAGGCCGCCGGCGATCGAGGAGACCCATGTACAGATCGTAGAAATCTGTTCCAGGGCATCGATCGCCCGGTTGCGCCTGACGAGATTGTCCATGGTCTCCTTCACATTGGTATATCGCTGCGCGTCGCCTGTCACGGCGCAGTCCGACTCAAAGAGTTTCTGATCCACGCCCTCCCAGACGGAGATCGCATCGGTCTGGTCATAACTGCTGCACAAAGCCCTGGCCTGATTCACACCGTCAGTAAACTTATTGTCGGCAGCAGACAGATCCGTCAGGTAAAACGTGCAGAGATGGAATCCTGTCAGCTGTGTGGTCAGGATCTGGCCGAAGCTCATGGAGGCGATCAGCGGATAAAGCTCCCTCAGCTCTGCTTTATTGCTGAGGGTCCGGTTGCCCATGCCGACGAGCCAGTCGCCAAGCGGCGTTTCGTCGTCAAAGCGATATTGATTGAGCAGCTCATAGGCTGCGATACACAGCGGCTCCGCGGCGTGCGCGTTCATTTCTTCCGCTGAAGCCGTATTGGGATCAAGCTGCGGGATCACGCCGCCGTTCGCGGCAGCACGTGCCTGCCCGTTCTGGACTTTCGTCGAAAAGTCTTGTATCGTAGCGACCAGGCGTTCTGCATTTGACAGATATGTCCTGTCAAGGTCTGCATACGGATCTGTACCCGCGTCTACGCTCTCTTCGTCATCGTTTCCTACGTCAAGGATATCCTTATTCTGGTAAACACGGCTCGCCCAGTTATTCTCAGAACTGTCGGATACGCCGAGTGAAAGCAGGTTGAAAGACGTTGTGCTGACGACCGCCGTCGTCTGCAGCAGCAGCTTTCTCAGCATCGCCTTATCCAGCGCATCGCTCAGATAATAATCGCCGAGCTTCATACCGAGCTCGGGGATCTTAAAGAGATTGAGATAGCTGAGCGCCGTCCGGGCGTTATAGCTGCCGTTGCTGACCTTTTCCCTGAATTCCCGGATCGCCGTATACTCATCGTCGATCATCGCATCCAGGCCGGGATACTGCCTGGCTACCAGATCGGCATAGTTCACCGTGCTGAAGCCGGAGGTCATCTGCATCATCCGGACGTCGGTGATGGCCTCGTCCGGGTTCTCTGTCGTCGTATACCCCAGGACAACGGCATCATAGCCCGAACCCTCGTTCAGGTTGCCCTCCACGGGGATGAAACCGTCCGCCCGGCAGGCATCACTGGCCTTGCTCTCGGTACTTCCCTGGTAGACCCGCACCTCGCTGACATACTTCGCCGTCTTCCCTTCCCCCGTGGCAGAAAGGAGGACGCGGAAATGATCCGTGAGAAAAAGAACCATGACCATGATCACGGCAATGGCCGCAAAAAGCAGCTTATGCGGTCTGTTGGCCAGTTTTCCCTTCAATTGACTTATCCTTTGTCTTATCATGGTTTTCCGGCCCCTTTTCTGCGCTTATAGAAGAACAATACGACGATCACGGCCGCGATGATGACTGCGCCGGCAATGATAATGATCCACGAAGCCTCATCCGCGATCAGAGAAGCAAACAGCGGCGTTTTAACCTCTTTTTTGTTTGTCATGGAGAGTTTGCGCTGATAATCGTCCGCGTGTATATATTTGCCCGCCTGATACTGGCTGATATTCTTAACGGCGGTCACCGACCCGCTGCCGGTGGAACTGATCCCGATATGGGAGCCGTCATACAGGCCGCCGCAGTAGGCATAAGCCGTAGAAGCCACGCCGTTCTGCAGGCAGAGATTGTTCGTCCCGTTTTTTGCGATGTTATCGCGGATCACGATCTCCTCCGCAAGCTCGATACAGGCCTGGGAATCCACATACACGCCGCCGCCGTATTTTCCTTTCGCCTTGTTGTACGTCACACTGCTGCTGATCAGGTAGACAAAATAGGATTCCACATAAAGACCGCCGCCGGTATCGGCGCTGTTATCGTGGAGTGCCGTTTTGTAAAGCACCGTTTTACTCGGCTGCTGCAGGCCGTTCCCGTCTTTGATATAGACAGCACCGCCGTCATCTTCCGCGCTGCAGTGATGGATCTCACAGTTCGAAAGGCGTATATCCCGGCCGATCCCGTAGGCGCCCCATTCACGGAGCAGATAGACCGCGCCGCCGTCTCCCCCGCAGCTGCAGCCGCTGAATTCAACATGGTCAAGGTTCAGTTCCTTCGCGTTTTCGTAACAGATACCGCCGCCGTTTCCCGACGCAGAACAATCCTCATACGTTGAATCGCTGATATGGTGAGAAGAGGTCTTGTCGTTATACACCTTTTCGGCGCCGCCAAGATACATGCCGCCGCCGTTTTTCGCATGACACTTCCTGAAGCTGAGCCCGCCGACGGCAACATGGCTTCTGCCGATGTGGTAATAAGCCCCGCCGTTCTTTTCCGCCAGGCAGCGGTCAAAACTGCAGTTTTCCAGGCGGGTCGCCCCCTGTTCATTGGAGTTATCCAGGCAAATGGCGCCGCCGTTTTCCGCCGAACACCGTACAAAGCTTACGTTCTCAAAAGAGACGTCATACCGCTCTACGGCGCAAATCACGCCGCCATCGCCCTTTAAGGCGGTGCAGTAGATGAATTTCGTCCCGTTAAACGACACCTTTCCTTCACAGTAGACCGCGCCGCCGTTTTCCTGCGAGTGGATATCCGTAAATGTGCAGCCTTCTACGTTCAGTTCACCGCCGTTCTCAACGATGACCGCGCCGCCGCTTTCTTCCGAACCTCCGTGGAAGATACCGCCGCCCGTCAGGCGGAATATGCGGTCTTCCGTATCATTTTCTGAGGTCATGCCCATTGAGACGAAAAAGTCCTCGCCCGTATCCCGCTCCGGGTCGGAATCCCTGAGCTTCAGCATCCCGCCGGACCTGACGATAAAGAGCGCGTTCGTCTGCGCGTTGCTCATGAAATGACCGTTCAGATCAATGGTGATATTCCCGGTGACCTCCAGCGTACCGTCCACGGAAACATCCTCGTTGAGCTTGACGGTGCATCCGTCCTGCTCCTTCGCGGCTTTCCAAGAATGATTGAAGGTGGGGTATACGGTCGATGTGCCGTTCGGCTCGACAAGTTC
>CADBQM010000027.1 GCA_902796795.1 uncultured Eubacteriales bacterium | reverse complement strand
GGCGGATACGGAAGCCCTTTCTTCCGTTTTCACGAAAGACGGTACCGCCCCGCTCCGGCTGCTCGTCGTTTCGGGCAGCATCAATCCAATCACGCTCGCACAGCTCTGCGCCGGCGAGACCGCCGGTTTTTACCGCCTCCGCCTCCGCGCGGAGGAAAAGCTGGACAGCGGCTGGATGCGGACGAAAGCCGGCGGAAAACGCCTGCTGGAGCTTCTTACCGCCGCAGCCGCGCATGAAAAGTGCATTCTCGACGCGGGCGACGGAACGGAGACGCTCCTCACAGCGGAGACACAGGCAAAGTACGGGCTCACGGAGGAAACGCTCCGGACCCGGATCACGGCGTCGATCGGAGCGCTCGTCACTGCCCTGCTGCCGGCATCCTGCCCGGACGCCCTGATGATCACCGGCGGCGATACCTTGCTCGCATGCATGGACGCGCTCGGCATCCATGTACTCGAACCTGTAAGGGAGCTTTTCCCCGGCGTCGTCCTTTCGCACATCCGCTATCAGGGACGTTCTTACGCTTTGATCACGAAATCCGGCGGTTTCGGCAGCGAAGGGCTGCTCGAAGCGCTTTATCAAAAACTCAGCGGACAGTCCTGCTGCCCGCCCCGGTCTCCCGGGAAAGGAGGAAGGGATGGATCCTGAAATGAAAATGAGGAATGACGAACGGCCGATCATCGGCATTACGATGGGCGATCCAGCGGGAAACGGCCCGGAGATCACGGTCAAGGCGCTCGCGGACGAAACGCTCTACGTACGCGCCCGGCCGATCGTGATCGGCGACGCCAAGATGATCCGCCAGGCCGCGGGCTTTGTCGGCCGCCCGGACATCCGCATCCACGTTTGCGAAAACGTGGCGGACGCCTGCTTCACGCCGGGTGTCATCGACGTGCTGCACCTTGATCTCATCAAAGACGTGGAAAAGTTTGAAGTCGGGAAGGTCAGCATCGAAGGCGGAAACGCCGCATTCCAGTGCGTTAAGAAAGTCATTGAGCTCGCGCTCGCGGGCGAGGTGGACGCAACCGTCACGAACGCGCTCAGCAAGGAAGCCATGAATATGGCGCTCGAAGCGGACAAAGGCGCGCATTCGGACGGCTACACCCATTTTGACGGCCATACCGAGATCTACGCCACTTACACGAATACGAAGAAATATACGATGATGCTGGCCTACGGCGACCTGCGCGTCGTCCACGTCTCCACGCATGTTTCGCTCCGCGAGGCCTGCGACCGTGTGAAGAAGGACCGTATCCTGGAAGTGATCCACATCGCTTATGATGCCCTCCGTGAAATGGGGATCGAAGCGCCGAAGATCGCCGTTGCGGGACTGAACCCGCACTGCGGCGAAAACGGCCTCTTCGGCACCGAGGAGATCGAGGAGATCGCCCCGGCCGTCGCAGCCGCAAAGGCGGAAGGGATCGACGCGATCGGCCCCATCCCGCCGGACAGTGTCTTTTCGGAAGCCCGCGGCGGCTGGTACGACGTCGTCGTGTGCATGTACCATGACCAGGGCCACATCCCGATCAAGACCGTCGGCTTCGTCTATGACCGGGAGAAACAGCAGTGGAAGGCCGTGGAAGGCGTGAACATCACACTCGGCCTGCCCATCATCCGCACGAGCGTCGACCACGGAACCGGCTTCGCGCTGGCGGGCAAGGGGACGAGCAACGCGCTGAGCCTTGTGAACGCGATCGATTACGCGATCCGGATGACCCGGATCCGGAAATAAAAAAGGCGCCCGGAAGAATGCTCCGGGCGCTGTTTTTTTAGGACCTGCTCAGGAACGCACGCTGGTGCCGTCCGGCAGCCGGCTGAAAAGCCAGGCGTCGTCATAGACCTTATACGGGAACGCGGCCGCGGCTTCTTCGTCGATATCGACGCCAAGGCCCGGGGCTTCATTCACATAGAGATAGCCGTCGCGGAATTCCGGGCAGCCCGAGAAGACGGCTTTTTCATTTTCCGTAAAGCCGGCAAATTCCTGGATGCCGAAGGCGGGCGAAGCAAGGTCCAGATGCAGTTGCGCCGCAACGCCGACCGGCGTGATGTCGTTCGGCCCGTGCCAGGCGGTCCGAAGGCCGAAGAGCTCCGCAGCGCCTGCCAGCTTCTTTGCCGGCGTGAGGCCGCCGATCTGGCTTAAGTGCATGCGGAGGAAGTCGATCAGGCGCCCCTCGATCAGCGGCATCCATTCGTTCACGTTGTTAAAGAGCTCGCCCATCGCAAGCGGCGTCGCGCACTGCTCGCGCACCATGCGGAACCAGGAGATCTGCTCGGGCGAAAGGATGTCTTCCAGGAAGAAGAGTCTGTACTGCTCCATCTCTTTCGCAAAGGCGACGGCGTCGATCGGAGCCAGGCGTTCATGAACGTCGTGGACGAGCTCGATCTCAAAACCGGCCTTGTTCCGGAGATAGTCCATCATCTCGAGCGTCTTGCGCATGTAGCGCTTCGGATCGAAATAAGCCCCCTGCGGCGCGCCTTCCGGCACATGGAAGAAGCGGATCGTATCCGGGTCGATGAGCGGGCCGGCACCGTTCTTCATCGTGCCGCCGTTCATCATCCCGCCGTAGGCGCCCTGCTGGACGCGGACGTAGCGGTAGCCCTGTTCCATGTAGCCCTGCAGATGTTCGAGTACTTCCTCTTTTGAGTTCCCGTCGCAGTGGCAGTAGGCGGCCACGCCCTTCCGGACCTTTCCGCCGAACAGTTCATAGACCGGCATTCCGGCCATCTTCCCCTTGATGTCCCAGAGGGCTTCGTCCACGCCGGAAAGCGCGTTGTTCAGGACCGGGCCGTTCCGCCAGTAGGAATGGCCGTAGGCAAGCTGCCAGATCTCTTCGATCTCATTCACGTTCCGCCCGATGAGCAGCGGCTTTAAGTATTCGTCGACGGCGGTCACGACCGCCTTTGCACGCTGGGTAAAAGTTGCGCAGCCGACACCGAAGAGCCCGGGCTCGCTGGTCTCCACTTTGACGGCGACGAGGTTGACCTGCCCGGGGCAGGTCAGGATCGCGCGGATATCACGGATCGTTACAGCCATTTTGTCTCTCCTTTTCAGACTGCCGCAGGCAGGGACTCCCCGTCTGCGGCAGCAATACTTTTATTCTGCAAGCGGCAGGAAGAAGGTCGTGACCGAGAACGGCTGAAGGACGGCGTCGAGTCCGTTTTCCCTCGTCGTTAACGGCGCTATCGCCTTCCAGTGCTCACCGTTTTCGATGCTCCCGCTCGTGCGGATCACCTGTGCCTCCGCACCAGCCTTCACAGAAAGGTTCCGGAACTCAAACGCGGCCGGTACTTCCGTGCCTTCCGTATTGACCGCGGTGATCACGAGTTCTTTTCCGTCCGGCGTTACCGCCGCGACAAAGTCGCCTTCCGCCGGGATCGGCCGGCAGCCGGGCCGCAGGTAACGGCTGAACTGCCCGAGGACATAGTACTTCATCGTCAGCAGCAGCTCTTTTTTATCATGGTCCATGACCGCCGTGCCCCAGTAGCCGCGGACCCGATCGACCATGCCCATGTCCCGGCGGCCGTTCATGCCTTCCGAAGAAATGTGCTGGTCGATCAGCTGCCACAGGACCCAGGCCGAAGGATTCAGGCCGTTCATATCATCGCAGATGCGCTTCGCGAGCCAGAGGGCCGGTCCCATCTCGCCGGAGCCTTCGCCGAGGACTTCGCCGCCGTCGACTTCCGACATCCAGATATCCTTGCCTTTTGCCAGGATGAGGTCACGCAGCTCCTCGCGGCAGTCACCGTGGTAGGTGTGCGTATCCACGCGGGCGATCGCGTCAATGGCCTCCGGTGAAAGAAGCTTCAGGGATTCCAGCATGACTTCGACCCCCGGTTCGTCGGTCCCGGCGACGGGGATATCCTGAAGGCCGCGCTTATCCAGCGCTTTCCGCATCGCGACAAGGATCGCGGATCCCAGCTTCTCAGCGCCGATATGGCAGCCCTCCTGCTTGGGGCTTAAGTACTCCCAGTCGCCGTGGGGCTCGTTCATCGGCTCCACACTCTGGAAACGGATGCCGAACACCTTGTCAAAATGCTCGGTCACGTCGGCCATATAGGCGGCGAAATCATCGACCGCGTCTTCCCTTAAGTTGTCGGCAGTTCCCGGGTCCGC
>CADBQM010000026.1 GCA_902796795.1 uncultured Eubacteriales bacterium | reverse complement strand
GATCGGTTTCCGGCGGGTGCAGCTCGTCATGAACGAAGACTCCTGGCGCGAGCCGGCCAGCTTCCCGAAGAGCCGCTCCGACGCACCTGCCACGCTGAAGCAGAACGGACGCCGGATCTTCCTGAAAGGCTCGAACTTTATCAACGCGCGCCTTTTCCCGGGAGAGATGACCGAGGAAGTCTACCGGCGGCTGCTGACCCTGGTAAAAGAAGCGAACATGAACGTGCTCCGGATCTGGGGCGGCGGCTTCATCAACAAAGAATGCTTCTATGATCTCTGCGACGAGATGGGGATCATGATCTGGCAGGAGTTCCCGCTGGCCTGCAACGAGTATCCGGACGACGACGCTTATCTCCGCGTCCTGAAAAAAGAGGCGCTCTCGATCATCCGCCGGCTCCGGACGCACCCCTGCCTTTCGCTGTACTGCGGCGGCAACGAGCTCTTCAACAGCTGGTCCAAGATGACGGACCAGCATCACGCACTCCGTCTGCTGGACACGCTCACCTATACGGAAGACCGCTTTACGCCCTTTATCATGACTTCTCCGCTGAACGGGATGGCGCACGGCAACTATAACAACTACGAGTATGGGGAAGAGTCCATGCAGCTCTTCGCCCGCAGCCGGAACACGGCTTATACGGAATTCGGCTGCACGGCAGTCTCCGATATCGGACTGATCCGCGCAGCGCTTTCAGCGGAAGAATTCGAAGCATTAACGCCCGGGGACCCGGTCTGGATCGCGCATCACAACTTCAATGAATGGCAGCCCGGCCAGGAAAAGTTCCCCGACGTCGATTATTATTTCGGCGGCTATACGGACCTGCGGGACGTTTCCGAAAAGACACAGTTCATCCAGGCAATGAGCTACCGCTCGGACTTTGAAGAGATGCGCCGGCAGTGGCCGCACTGCGCGATGGCACTGAACTGGTGCTTCAACGAAGTCTGGCCGATGATCCGCTCCATGAGCCTCGTGGCCTATCCGGACGTACCGCGTCCGTCCTACGAAGCTGTGAAGAAGGCGCTGCGGCCAAGCCTGGCTTCCCTGAAGGTCCCGGCGGAACGCTTTGAAGGCGGCAGCCGCTTTACCGGCGAAGTCTGGATCCTGAATGACTCGAATATCGCGGCACTCTCCGGCGGAACGGTCCGGGTGACGCTGGATACAGGGGACGGCCCCGTCCCGCTCGGCGCCTTTCCTTTTGAAGACGTCGCTCCCCAGACGAACCGCTGCCTCGGCGCAGTATCCACGCTGCTTCCGAACGGATCGGACGGCTTTATCGAGGTGCGTCTCAGCGTGGAAGGCCGCCCGGAGCTGGATTCGAGCTACCGTTATGTGCTGCGTAAGGCAGGACCGAAGTACGTGCCCGGCACGTTCCTGAATCAATAAGCACGCCCGCGCATTCCGGAATAACGGAATATGTGCCCGGCGCGTTGATAGTGGAATAATGCCCTGAGAAGGAGGACAGCATATGTGGAAGATCGGAATTTCTGTCAGTGATAAGGTACTTGAAGGCGCCGGCTTTTATGAGGAATGCCGGGACGCCGGGATCGGCGCGCTGGAGCTCTCCCTGCCCGGCCGGGAGGTCGAACATTTCGACTTTGAAAAAGCCGTCCGGGACGCTGCCGCGTTCGGCATCGAGGTCTGGAGCGTGCACCTGCCGTTTGCGCCGTTCTCCGAGATCGATCCTTCGTCGCTCTCGGAGCGTCTCAGAAAGCTGACGGTCCGCCGGCACGTTAAAGTGATACGGAAGGCCGCGGAAGCCGGCATCCGGCATTTCGTCGTCCACGCGAGCGCGGAACCCATCGAGATCCCCGACCGCCGGGCCCGGATGGAGCAGGCACGAAAGAGCCTGCGCACGCTTGCGGAGACCGCCGCCGAATACGACGCCGTCGTCTGCGTGGAAGACCTGCCCCGCAGCTGCCTCGGCAGGAGTTCCTACGACATCCTGGAGCTTCTGAAGGCGGACGAACGCCTTCGCTGCTGCTTTGACACGAACCATCTGCTCGGCGAGTACATCCCGGATTTCATCCGGAAGGTCGGACCGAAGATCGTGACGACGCACGTCAGCGATTATGACTTCTGGAACGAGCGGCATATGCTGCCGGGAGAAGGGAAGATCGACTGGAAGGAACTGTATGAAACGCTGAAAGAGACTGGTTATGAAGGACCCTGGCTCTACGAAGTCGGACCGAAGGCGGAATGGTGCGTCGTCCGCGGAAGAGACCTGACGCCGGCGGATTACGCGAAGAACGCGAATGAGATCTTTCAGGGAAAGGCGCCGACGCCCATCGGCCATATGATCGAAAACATCACATTCTGGAGGCCGTAATGAAGATCAGCCGTTTTGGACATACGGCGGTCCGCGCCCGCGACGCGCTCAAGACCGCCCGCTTCTATCTGGAAATGTTTGACGCCGAAGAGGCGTTCCGGATGCACCGGGAGGACGGCAGCGTCGGGACGGTCTATCTCCGCTTCCCCTGCGGCGCCTTTCTGGAGATCTTTAACGGCGGGACCGAAGAAGTCCCGCTCGGCGGCAGCAGCATCGCCTACTGCCACATCTGCCTGGAGGTGGAAGACATCGAAGCCGCCTATGCGGACGCGCGGGAAAAGGGCCTGCCGATCGACGTCCCGTTAAAGACGGGTACGTCCGGCTGCCTGCTCTTCTTCACGCACGATCCGGACGGAAACGCTATCGAAGTGATGCAGACGCCGCCAGAGTCGCTGCAGGCGAAGGCCAGGAAGTGAAACAAAGCCCGCAGGTCTGGACCTGCGGGCTGCCGCTTAAATCTCTGTCAGCCGGAAGCGCCGGTACACTTCCTCCGGCGCGTCGCTCTCCTTCAGCTTCTTTACGAGCGCCGCGCGCATTTTCAGGATCATGTCCGGATCCTGAAGATTCTGTTCTTCATCCGGATCGTTTTCCAGGTCAAATAAGAGCTCCCCGTATTCCCGCAGCACACTGTCATTCATCTGCTGCGGGATCTTCAGTACGGGCATTCCTTTGGTAAACGGAAGCGGGGCGGAAAGCTCCGCTTTTTTGAGTACGTCCTTCATCCCGCCGGCCTGCAGCGTGTAGGAATAGACCGGCGCCTCGTCCCCGTGCGGCTCCGGCATATAGACGTAACGCCCGTCCGTGATGCAGAGCTGCCTGCCGAAATGGCCGAAAAGCGCATAGTCGTGTACCGGTGTATCGGAAGCCACCGCGTCCTTCAGCGGCCTGCCCTGCATGCGCTCCGTCCGCGAAACGCCGAAATACTCGAGCAGGGTCGGCGCGAGGTCGATCGTCTGGACCAGGGCGTTCCTGCGTGTCCCGGCGGCTTCCTTTGCGCGCGGATCGGCGATGAAGAGCGGCGTGTGGACGATCTCGTCGAAACAGGGCATGTTGTTTTTGGCCCACCAGCCGTGCTCGCCGAGCAGATAGCCGTGATCGGTGCAGACGATGAGCAGCGTATCCTTCCAGAGGTCATACCGGTCCATCCGGTCCAGCACGCGCCCCAGATTCATGTCACACTGGCTCACCAGCGCGCGGTAACGCGCCTTCAGGTGCTCCACGACCTCCGGCGATTCGTACACCCGGTCGTAGGGCGGCCAGTCGAGGTCCTTCCCGACGTCCGGCAGCTCGTAATGCTGCAGGAATTCCTCAAAGGTATAGAAAGGCTCGTGCGGGTCGAAGGATTCGATCTGCAGGAACCAGTTGTCGTAGGCGTGATTGGTGTCGATGAATTCAAGACCGCTGTCAAAGAGCCGGTTCTCCGCGCTCGAAGGCGCATCCGCCATATATTTGCGGTTGACCGCATCCTGTCTGAACAGCGGGCCGCGGAACTGAAGCGCCGCCGGATCGCGGACCGGGATCTGGGTGTCCGGCCGGATCTCCGGGTCCATGTCCGCTTTCCAGGGATCGCCCTCCTGCCCGCGGATCATCTCCCAGGTCTTGTATTTCGTATGATAGCCGTGGCCTGCGTCTTCGAAGTAATGCATGTGGTCGGTCACGAGATGCGTGTGGACGCCGGCTTTCTTCAGCAGCTCCGGCATCGAGTCGTCAAAGGGCTCCAGCGGTCCCCAGCCGCAGTGCAG
>CADBQM010000025.1 GCA_902796795.1 uncultured Eubacteriales bacterium | reverse complement strand
CGTGGACGCCGGCTCGGTCGAGGGTTCCTCCTTCTTTCCGCAGGCGATCATGGAGAGCGCCAGGGCAAGCACAAGGAGCAAAGCAAAAATCTTCTTCATTGTATCCTCCTCTTCTGTCAGTCAAAAACGCGGAGGCCCGTGCCTCCGCGTACGATTATACTTGTTTTTCTGGAATTATCAATTGTGCAATTGCTAAAAATTCAGCGTCTCAGCCCGCTGCCGCCCGTTTCTTTTTACGAAGGAAGGAGAAAAGCGCGCCTGCGCCGATCAGGACCCAGATCGCGGCAAGGGAGATGAGCAGCGCTTTTGCGCCTGCGGGCAGGGGCCCCAGGATCTTCTTTCCGCCGCTGCCGCCCTCTTCCGTCACCGAAAGATCCAGCCGGTACAGAGCCGTGACGTCGTCAAACAGCTTGTCCATGTATGCTTCGTCGACCGTCTCTTTCCGGCGCGTCGATTTCGTGGTGGTCTCGATCAGCTGGCCCGCGCTGTCGCGGAGCGAGACCGAACCGTTGAATACCGGCGTCACGAAAGTGTTCTCCGTGTTGTCAAGCAGCAGCTTCGCCGCCTGGATCTTGACGGCGTAGTGTTCTTTGTCGTCCGCGCCTTCCAGCGCGAGGTATTCCTGGTATTCGGGCGACTGCTGCGCCTTCGTCGTGACCGGGACGTAGCCCTCCGTTTCGGAATAGGCGGTCTGTACGCCGTTCGTCAGCAGGAACTGCATGAAGAGCCAGGAAGCCATCACCTCCTGCGGATCTTCCTTATTAAATAAGCAGAGCGACGGGCCCTGGGAGATCATCTTCGGGGCGTCCGGGTCGGCCTGCGGGATCATCCGCACCGCGGTCTCGAATTCCACCAGCTTGTCCGGGGGGATGTCGATCAGCGGCGCGTGCGAGCCCATCCAGGTCGCGCCTGCGGTGGAATCGATCGCGAACAGACACTGGCCGGCGTTCAGGAAGTTGCCGGGATAGGAAGAGATCTTAAAGGTGGAGAACGCGCCCTTCTTCACATGATCCGAGATCTCAAAAAGGAAGTCCTTCGTCGTATCGTTGAAGATCAGGATCTGCCCGCCCTCCGTGGAGTAGCCGGCGCCCTTCTGCTTCAGGTACTGGATCATCATATTGTCGGTCGACTTATAGATGAAGGGGATCATCGTCTTCTGCCCGTTCAGGAGATAGTTCCCGTCCGCGTCCTTCGCGGTCGCGGCATCGGAGACCTCCCAGATATAATCCCAGGTCAGGACGTCCGGCACTTCATAGCCGAGCTTCTCCACGTACGTCTTGTTGATATAGCAGGCTTCAGTGGAGCGCATGTAGGGCAGGCCGTAATAAAAGCCGTTCAGGCGGCATTCGTCCAGGAACTGCGGCACGATCTCGAGCGCGGTCGGCGCTTCGAACTTCACTTCCGAGCCGCCGAGCCCGTAGCGCGCGTCCGTGAGCAGATCGTCGAGCGGCACTACGACCTTGCTGCCCGTGATGTAGGTCGCGATATGATCCGGGTAGGTGATGCAGAGGTTCGGCGTCGTCGAGGTCTGGATATTGGTAATGACGTCGTTGTAGATCTTCCCGTAATCGGTATAGCGGCTCATCCGGACCGTGATGTTCGGATAGAGCGCCTCAAAATCGCTGATCGCCTTTTCGTAGATCGCGACCTGGTTCTTGTTGCTGTCGTTCTTCGCCCAGAAGGTGATCTCATACTGCCGGCTTTCATCAAAGCTTTCCGGGATCTGGAAATCGCTGCGCCGCGCGGAACCGTGGCAGGCGGACAGGGAGAACAGCGCCGGAAGCATGAGGAGCAGCGCGAGCAATAAGGAAACCGGTTTTTTCATCCCTTGGTCCCTCCTCTCGAAACGCCTTCCATGATCTTGTTCCGGAAGAGCAGGAAGAGCACGACGAGCGGGATCGAGATCACGACCACCGCCGCCATCATCGCCGGGATGTTCTCGCGGCCGAAGCCGTTCTCGCGGATCTCCTGGATCCCGTTCGATACGAGGAAATAGCGGGCGTCGTCCGTAATGAGGCGCGGCCAGACGTAGGAGTTCCAGCACTCGATCACCTTCAGGATCGTGACCGTCACGAGCGTCGGCCGGCAGACCGGCACCAGCACCTTGAAGAGATATTTAAAATCCGAGGTCCCGTCGACCTTCGCGGCCTTGTAGATCTCCTCCGGCACCTGCTCGAAGTTCTCCTTTAAAAGGTAGATATAGAAGATCGAGGTCACCGAGGGCAGGATCAGGCCGGTGAAGGTATTGGTGAGGCCCCAGTTCGTGATCGTGACAAAGTTCGTAATGATCACGAGCTCGGTCGGGATCATCATCAGGGACAGGAACGCGGTGAAGAGTACTTCACGGCCATAGAATTTCAGCCGCGCGAAGGCGAAGGCAGCGAAGATGATCACCGCGAGCATGAGCGCGGTCGTCACGACCGTGAAGATCAGCGTGTTCGTGAAATAACGCGCGAGGTCCACCGCCGTAAAGGCTTCCCGGTAGTTGTCGAGCGTCGGCGAAAGCGTAAAGAAGCTCGGGATGAACTCGGAATTGTAGGAAGCGTAGCTCTTGACCGAGGTCAGGATCATCCAGTAGAACGGGAAGAGCACAAAGAGCGCCGCGAGCGTCAGGAAAGCGTACAGCAGCACGTTTCCGATGATCTTCCGGATCCGTGTACTGCGTTCGATCTTTTCAAAATCCATTTCTTTCATGCCGTTCACCTCGTAAGCTTCCGCCGGATCATCAGGTTGATCACGGTGATCGTGAGGACGATCGCGAACAGGATCAGCGCCGCTGCCGCCGCGTAGGAGGGATAACCGCCGCTGTCGCCGTAAAGCATGTCGTAGACGTAGCCGACGATCGTGTTCATCCCCGCGGCGTTCAGGTCGGTCCCGAAGAGCGCGACCGCGTCGGCGTAGGCCTTGAAGGCACCGATAAAACCGGTGATCACGAGATAGAAGATCATCGGCGCGATCATCGGCAGGGTGATCCGTGTAAAGATGCGCCACTTCGGCGTGGCGTCGACGCGCGCGGCCTTGTAATAATCCTCGTTGACCGACGCGAGCGACGAAGTCAGGATCAGGATCTTGAACGGCAGCACGATCCACACCGTATAGAAGCAGAGCACGAACATCTTCGCCCAGTAGGGACCGTCGATAAAGTCCACGGTATTGCCCCCGAAGACATGGATCAGCGCGTTCACGAGGCCGTCGGAATACGGCGTCGGCTTAAAGAGGATCATGAAGACCAGACCGACCGCAAGCGTATTGGTCACGTAGGGCAGAAAATAGATGGTCTGGAAAAGCTGCTTTAAGGGCTTGATCGCGTTCAGCGCAAGCGAGATCAGGAGCGCGAGTCCCGTGGACAGCGGCACCGTGATGATCACGAGGATGAACGTGTTCTTCAGCGCCTGCAGGAAGTACGGATCGTGCAGGACATAGGAGTAATTGTAAAGTCCCGTGCCGAAGTAGGTCTGGGACGCGGAATTGTAGCCTTCCTCAAAGCTGTAGACCAGCACGTCCACGAGCGGATAGACCATGAAGAGGCCGAGGAACGCGAGCGCCGGCAGCAGGTAGAGCCAGGCTTTCCAGTTATTATCCTTCATGGTGTTTCACACTTTTCTTCTTCTCGGAAAGCTCCTTGCCGAAGGGGATCCGTTCTTCCGTCACGGGATCCGGGAGATGCGGCGCCGTTGTTTTCTTCGCCGCGGCAGGCACTGCCGTTTTCTTCGCCGCGGCAGGCACCGCACCGAAGGGGATCCGCTCTTCCGTCACGGGATCGAAGAGATGGGTCTTGTTCGGCTTCAGACGGAAGGAAATGATATTGCTGCCCGGCATCCGCCCTTCGTCGATCTCTTCCGTATCAACGATCGCGCGGAGCGTATTCAGTTCGTTCAGGCAGTGGCTGTTCGTCGCGATCACACTGGTATCCCGGCCCATGATCTCGATCCGGTTCAGGACGCAGAACAGTGTCCCGACCGTATCCGGGACAAAGCCCTCCGGTCGGATGGCCGCCGTTACCGGCCGGTCAGCGACACCGGGCACGTCCAGCACCGGGATATTCCCGCCGATATAGAGCTTCTCTTCCCGGACTTCGCCCTCAAAGACCGACACCGCGGGTGTTCCGAGGAATTTCGCGACAAAGAGGTTCACCGGGCGGTCGTAGACTTCCTGCGGCGCGCCGATCTGCTGTTCCATTCCGTCCTTCATTACGACGATCAGGTCGCAGATGCTCATGGCCTCTTCCTGGTCGTGCGTGACGAAGATGGTCGTGATGCCGGTCTCCCGCTGGATCCTCCGGATCTCCTCCCGGGTCTGCAGGCGGAGCCGCGCGTCGAGGTTGGAGAGCGGCTCGTCGAGCAGCAGGACGCGGGGACGCTTCACGAGCGCCCGGGCGATCGCCACACGCTGCTGCTGGCCGCCGGAAAGTTCCGAAGGCCGGCGCTCCATATAGGCTTCGATCTGGACCATCCGGGCGGCTTCCAGCGCCAGCTCTTCCATCTTTTCCTTGGAAGGGCGCTCTGTGCCGCGGAGGTTCTGCAGCGGGAACAGGATGTTCTGCCGCACGGTCAGGTGCGGATACAGCGCGTAATTCTGGAAGACCAGGCCAACGCCGCGCTTTTCCGGCGGCAGGCCGGTCACGTCGTCTTCTCCGAAGAAGATCTTCCCTTCCGTGGGCTTCTCCAGGCCGGAGATCAGGTTCAGCGCGGTCGATTTTCCGCAGCCGGAAGGCCCGAGGAGGCCGACCAGCTTTCCGTCCGGGATCTCAAAATCAAAATTGTTGACCGCGGTGACGAAACCGCCTTCCTTTTTGTTTCTGTTCGGGAACCTTTTCGTCAGGTTCCTCAGCACGATCTTCATCTGAAACTGCCCTTTCCTTTATTCTTCATCTTCCTCCAGCTTTAAGCCGGCCGTGTCTGTCACGGGGAGGGAGAAGATGATGGACTGTGCCTTGGTCGTCATGCCGGCTTTCTGCATCACCGCCTGCATGATCGCGTTCTTCTTTTCCGTCCTTGTCACGATAAAGACCATGTCCTTTTCGGAGGCCAGCGAGATGCCGAGGAAACGCTCCGCGCGTGAAGTGCCCGTTCCCTGGGCGTGAATGACGGTCCCGCCGCCGGCGCCGGCTTCTCTTGCGGCTTCCATCACCATTTCGTTATAGCCCTGGTTGCTGACGACGACCAGCAGCTCATGTGCGGTATTCTTCATCTCACTCTCTTCTCCTTTTTCAAAAGGCTGGCTGTCGGTCAGGAACAGGAGCTCCCGTTTCCCGCCGATACTGGAAAGAGGGACGGTAAAAGCGATCCCCGTCCCCGGAACGTCGATCCGGAAGCGGCTCCTTAAGGCCTTTTTGACCGCCTTCCAGCTGTCCCCGGTCACCAGGGAAAAGATCAGTGCCTTTTCCGCGGAAGACATGCCGAGGTCGTTCATGATCTGGCCGCTCGCCGTCCCCCGGCCGAGCGCGATATGATGTACGTGGAGGCCCTGCTCCTCATAAAGTGATACGACAGGCAGCAGGCGCTCTCTTTCGATGATGCCGATCAGCAGATATAATTCGTCCACAGCGCCCTCCCCTTAAAGCTCGATGATCGCCTGGTCATCGTATTCCGAAAGCAGGTCCGTGCGTTCGCTTTCCGGCTGTTTCCCGCGCTCCTTCAGGCGGTAGATCAGGCCCAGGACCTGCACCGTGAGGAGCGGCGTCAGCGCTACCATGGCGACGACACCGAAAGCATCGGTCGTCACACTGCCGCCGAGCGCCGAGGACGCGCCCATGGCGAAGGGCAGCAGGAACGTCGCGGTCATCGGACCGGAAGCCACACCGCCGGAGTCAAAGGCGACCGCCGTAAAGATCTTCGGCGTGAAGAAAGAAAGCAGCAGCACAAGGGCATAGCCCGGGACCATAAAAAACAGGATCGGGGCGCCCGTCAGCACGCGGATCATCGCAAGGCCGACGGAGAGCGAGACGCTGAGGCAGAGGGAAAGCTGCAGCGTCCGGCCCTTGATGGCGCCGTTCGTCAGTTCCTCTACCTGCCGCATCAGCACATAGATCGCGGGTTCCGCCTTGACGATGAACCAGCCGATCAGCATCCCGACGGGGATGATGATAAAACGGACCGGAAGCCCCGCGAGCTTCTGTCCGAGAAACACGCCGGCGGGCAGGAAACCCGCGTTCACCCCGGTCAGGAAAAGGGTCAGGCCGATATAAGTGTAAACGACGCCGATGATGATGCGCAGGATCGTCCGCCGCTCGAGCTTCAGCGCAAACAACTGAAAGATCAGGAAGACGACGACGATCGGCAGCAGTGATATCGCGATCTCCTTCAGGTACAGCGGGAACGCGGAAAGGAACTGCCGTCCGAGCGCGATCGAATCCGTAACGTCCGGGATCTTCTGGGCGGCCGCCTCCATACTGCCCGGCCGGTAGATCAGGCTCAGGACCAGGACGGCGATGATCGGG
>CADBQM010000024.1 GCA_902796795.1 uncultured Eubacteriales bacterium | reverse complement strand
AAGACCGCGGAACATACCGCCGAATACTTTACCACAGGAAGGCGTAAAAACACAAGCGTTTTTGCCGGGCAGCGGCAAAAAACTCTTGACGAAAACAGTTCCGTGTATTAGTATAAGCAAAACAGAGATAGAGGCGCGCCTCGTCATCAGTATGCCGGTGGTTATCATACGGAGATCCGGCGGAAAGGGACTGGCGCCGAAGCCGGGAAAAGAAGCGGCCGTATCCGCGGACTTCCGGCTGGGCGGACGGAATAAGAGCTGTCCGACTGTCGCAGGACAATTGCGGAGCGCTATCACTGAAACGGTTTTTGGGCGGTGTTATATCCGCATGATATCAGAAACGTTCAGGCAGCCCGCATCCTATGGCTGCCTGTTTTTTTGAGCAGGGCAGCGTAAAGACACCCTCCGGCGCAGGCGCCGGAGAGGATTATGCGAGGAGGATCCCATGAAGAAAAGACTGTTTACCGGCGCAGGTACAGCCATCATTACCCCGATGCACGAGGACGGCACGATCGATTATGAAAGCTTCGGCCGCCTGATCGACTGGCAGATCGAAAACAGCGTGGACGCCCTGATCGTGGCGGCGACCACCGGCGAATGCGCGACGCTCAACGATGAGACGCACATCGCGGTCATCCGCTATGCAGTGGAGCGGGCAGCCGGCCGGATCCCGGTCATCGGCGGCACCGGCTCGAACGATTCGGCGCACGGCCTGCATCTGACCCGGATGGCCTGTGCGGCCGGCGTGGACGGTATCCTGGCAGTCACCCCCTATTACAACAAGACGACGCAGAAGGGCCTGGTCAAGTATTTCTATGATTACGCGGAAGCCAGCACGGTCCCGCTCATCGTTTACAACGTACCTTCCCGTACCGGCCTGAACATCGAGCCGGAGACCTACGGCGTGCTCGCGGAGCACGAAAACATCGTGGGTATTAAGGAAGCGAACGGCAATATCAGTAAGATCGCCGAGACCATGGACATCGTCGGCGACCGCCTGGATCTTTATTCCGGCAACGACGACCAGGTCGTTCCGCTGCTTTCGCTGGGCGGCATCGGCGTGATCTCGGTCCTTTCCAACGTGGCGCCGCAGGAGACGCACGACATGGTCGCGAAATACCTGGCGGGTGATACCGCGGGAGCGCTGAAGCTGCAGCTCAAGTACACGAAGCTCATCAAGGCGCTGTTCTCGGAAGTCAATCCGGTGCCGGTCAAGGCCGCGTGCGCGGCGCTCGGCTTCTGTAAGAACGTCGTTCTTCCGCCGCTGCTTCCGATGGAAGAGGCACACGAAAAAGTCCTGCTGGAAGAGATGAGAAAGGCCGGTGTCCTGTCATGATCCGCGTGATCGTCAGCGGCGCCGCCGGCCGCATGGGGAAGAGCGTGACGGCGAAGGTCAATGACGCGCCGGATATGCAGCTCGTCGGAAAAGTGGATCCGATGGGGAATGAAACGATGGTGCAGCGGCTTTCAGACTGTAAGGCGGAAGCCGACGTCGTCATCGATTTCTCCTACCACGAAGGGACAGCTACCCTGCTGGACACGGCCGTTGAACGCGGCCTTCCCGTGATCCTCTGCACCACAGGCCACACGGCGGAGGAGCTTCAGAAGATCCGTGAAGCCGCGGAAAAGATCCCGGTCTTTTTCTCCGCCAATATGTCGCTCGGCGTCGCGCTGCTCACCCGGCTCGTCCGGCTGGCGGCCCGGCTGTTCCCCGGGGACGCGGAGATCGTGGAGACCCACCACAACCGGAAGATCGACGCGCCGAGCGGTACCGCGAAGGCGCTGGCGGAAACGATCCGCCGGGAACGTCCGGGCTCGGAGATCGTCTGCGGCAGAAGCGGGCTGATGAAACGAAACGCGAACGAGATCGGCGTGCAGTCGGTCCGGATGGGCAATATCACCGGGATCCACGAAGTCTTTTTCGGGACCGATACGGAGACCATCACCCTGAAGCATGAGGCGCACGACCGCGGCGTATTCGCGGACGGCGCCATCGAAGCAGCCCGCTTTATCGTCGGTAAGCCGGCGGGGCTGTATGATATGGAAGATTATCTTGGCAGAGAGGAGGCATGAGATGTTAAGAGCAGCGATCGTCGGCTACGGCAATCTCGGCAGAGGCGCGGAAGCAGCCCTTCAGCAGGCTGCGGACATGGAACTTGTTTATGTGTTTACCAGAAGAGATCCGGCTTCGGTCACGATCCGGACCGAAGGCGTCCCGGTACTTCCGTACAGTCAGCTGGCCGAAAAAGCGGCGGAGATCGACGTCGTGATCCTCTGCGGCGGTTCGGCGACGGATCTTCCGGAGATGACTCCGGACGTCGCGAAGCTCGTGACCGTGGTGGACAGTTTTGACACCCATGCCAATGTCCCCGTGCATTTTGAAAACGTGGACCGGGCCGCGAAGGCGGGCGGCAATATCGCCGTGATCTCGACCGGCTGGGATCCGGGCCTGTTTTCTATCGCGCGTTTGTATGCGAATGCTGCACTGCCGGATGGCAGTGATTATACCTTCTGGGGACGCGGCGTCAGCCAGGGACACTCGGACGCGATCCGGCGGATCCCGGGCGTAAAGGACGCGCGTCAGTATACCGTCCCGGTCGCGGAAGCGCTTGAAAGGGTTCGAAACGGCGAGGCGCCGGTGCTTACGACCCGGGAAAAGCACTTGAGAGAGTGCTATGTGGTCCTGGAAGAGGGGGCGGATCCGGAGGCGGTGAAAGAAGCCATCGTCACCATGCCCAACTATTTCGCGGATTATGATACCACGGTCAGCTTCATTTCGGAGGAGGAGCTCCTCCGCGACCACGCGGGACTGCCGCATGGCGGTTTTGTGATCCGTACCGGGCATACCGGTTTTGAGAAAGAATTCAGCGACACCGTGGAATTCTCCCTGTCGCTGGATTCCAACCCCTATTT
>CADBQM010000023.1 GCA_902796795.1 uncultured Eubacteriales bacterium | reverse complement strand
CTTTTATTCTAACGAAAAACAGGAAAAACGCAATGCAAAAAAAGCTGCCGCTTTCCTGTGTTTGGCGTTATAATAGAGTCGCCGGCCGTTTGAACACCCGGCCGGGGGAAAGGTACGCATGGAATACAAAAACCGCTTCTTAAATCTGCTGTTCGGCGTAAAACGTGTACGGGACGAAGGGGATGACGAACCTCTTTCCTCCATGTACAAAAATCTGCTGATGATCGCGTGGCCGGCAGCCCTCGAAGGCCTGCTGCTCACGCTGATGAATTCCTTTGACACGATGATGGTCGGGCAGCTCGGGAGTGCCGCGATCACCTCGGTCGGCCTCTGTGCGCAGCCGCGGATGATCATCCTGCTGGTCGCCCAAGCCCTCTGTACCGGTACGATGGCCGTGATCGCCCGCAGGAAAGGCGAAGGCCGCCAGGACCTCGCCCTCTCCTGCATGAAGCAGTCCCTGGTCCTGATCACCGGGATCGGCGTCGCGATGACGCTGCTCGGCGTCCTGCTTGCGGAACCGCTCCTCACCCTTGCCGGCGCGAACGAAGACACGCTTCTCGACGCCGCCGAATATTTCCGCATCATCTCCTTTGCCTTTATCCCGAACTGCTGGGCGCTCTGCATCTGCTCTTCGATGCGCGGCATCGGCAAGACCCGGATCACGATGATCGTGAACGTCATCGCGAACCTCGTCAATATCTTCCTGAACTACTGCCTGATCTCGGGTCATCTCGGTTTCCCGGCCCTCGGCGTACGCGGTGCCGCGATCGCGACCGCGGTCGGGACCTGCGTCTCCAGCGCCGTGGCGATCGCCGTCGTGCTGAAGAAAGGCGGCTACCTTTCGCTCCGTCCCTTCACCGGCTTTCATTTTGACAAAAAGACCATGCGCAGCGTGATCTCCGTCGGCAGCGGGACGATCCTCGAATCGGTCTGCATGCGGATCGGTTTCCTGATCAACGGCAAACTGATCGCCGGGATCGGGACCGAAGCCTTTGCGGCTTCCCAGATCGTCGGCCAGGTCAGTTCCCTGACCTTTACGGTCGGCGACGGGATCTCCTCCGCCTGTACCTCCCTCGTCGGTCAGTCGCTCGGCGCTACGAAAAAGAACAAGGCGCGGGCATACGTGCGCGTCGGCCAGCGCTGCTCGCTCTTCCTTTCCCTGATCATCATGACGCTCACCTTCTTCGGCAGGTACTGGCTGCCGACACTGTTCACGAAGGAGACCGCCGTCATCATCGGCTGCGCCTATTCGTTCCTGGTGCTCCTGATCGGGATCTACCCGCAGAACATGCGCGTGATGATCGCCGGCTGCCTGCGCGGCGCCGGGGACGTGCGCTACGTCGCCCTGGTCTCGCTGATCAGTGTGGCGATCCTCCGCCCGCTCATGACCTGGCTCTTCTGCTACCCCTTAAACGACCTGTTCCCGAACGCGATGCTGCCCTTCCTCGGCCCTTGGATCAGCTTCGATATCGACGCACTGGTCCGCTGGACCCTGCTGCAGGTCCGCGTGAACAAGGGAAAGTGGGTCAACATCCGATTGTAACCGTCTGCCCGATCCCATGCTTGCATTGTCAACCAGTTTGTTCTATAATAAAACCAGTTCGTGATAAGGAGGCTGGAACTATGGGACTTCTTTCAAAACTGCTCGGCGGGCAGAAAAATGAGAAAGCCGCCGTCGATTTCCTGAAAGGACTTGTGAACGAGGTGAAGGAAAAAGCGGCGGATGAACTCTCACCGGACCGCCGTGAGGAACGCAGTATGCCGGAGAATGAAGGGAACGCGGACGCTGTCAGCGGCGATTCCTGGGGCGACGTGATGCCGCCGGAGGAGAATCAGTATTCTTTTAACGGAAGCTATGTGGAATACTTCGACAAGGTCTTCCGTGAGGAATTCCCCTCCTACCGGATCGAACACGCGCCCGCGCCGAAGGGCCGCCGCGCCACGATCTTCACTTTCTATAACGCACAGGGAAAAGCGCTGGTCGTGGAACTGATGTCCGAAAACAGCGTCGCCAGAAAGCTCCGGCAGGAATGCGCTGCGGAGAACATCCCCTACCTGCGTTTCTATTATGACCACCAGGGCTGGTGGAACACCCGCTCCTACGTCGTCAGGCGGACGCTTGCCGCACTGCGCGGTTAAAGCCCGCCCGCGGAAGGGCGCATGAAACAGTTAAAAAACAGGAAGAGAACGCTTTTTGCGCCTGCGGCAGATCCGGCACAGCGTTTATGAAATGCTTCGCAGGCAGCTTCGCTGTGTACGATCCGGTCAATCCCGGAATTTCCGGGATTTAACGTTTTCTCTTCCTGTTTTTTATTTT
>CADBQM010000022.1 GCA_902796795.1 uncultured Eubacteriales bacterium | reverse complement strand
TGGGGACGGTGACTTTTGATATGTTTTTCAGGGGCGGCTCTTGGCCGTCCCTTTCGCTTGCGCCATTCCCCGACAGACAGAAATACGCGAAATCAAACTGACGAAAGATTCTAAGCGCAAGCCCTCTTTGAACAAGCGTCGTCCGCTTCTGCGGAACTCGCTTCGCTCATACAGTCCTCGAAGCGGACGGTTCAAAGAGGCCTTGCGCTAAGAACTTTCGTCAATGTTTTCTTTTCGCGCATTTCAGGCTGCCGGGGCACATCGCAGCCGAAAGGGTCAAGCCGGAACCGATGCCGCGAAAAACATATCAAAAGTCACCGTCCCCAATGATATATATCAAAGGTCACCGTCCCCAATGATATGCCTTGACAGGGGAGGGGAGCGGATGTTAAAATACGATTTGTGTCACGCCGAAGACAGCAGGTGTCCGAGAGGACGTAAGCCCAGCGCCTGCCGAGGATGTGGATCTTTCGTTTAGGTCTTATTCCCGTTGTGTCTTCCCGACACAGCGGGTTTTCTTATTTCGAGCGTGTACAAATAATCAAAGAAGGAGGTACACCAGATCATGGCAAAAGTTGAGCTGAAAAGACCGATCGTGGAAGAGATCGCCAATGTCATCGATGACGCGGCGTCTGTCGTGCTTGTCAAGTACATCGGACTGAACGTCGACGAAGACACGCAGTTCCGCAAGGGCATGCGTGAGGGCGGCATCAACTACAAGGTCTACAAGAACACGATGATGAACTTCGCCTTCCAGGGCACGCCCTGCGAGGAGCTGTGCAAGCATCTGGAGGGCCCGAACGCGCTGGCCGTCTCCAAGGATGACGCCACGGCCCCCGCGCGCATGGTCGCGGAATTCGCGAAGAAGTTCCCGCAGCTTGAGATGATCGCCGCTATTGTCGAAGGCAATTACTACGACGCCGACGGCGTGAAAGCCCTCGCGGCCGTGCCGACCAGAGAGGTCCTGCTGGGCCGTCTGTTCGGAAGCATGCAGGGTCCGATCTCGAGCTTCGCTCGCGTGCTCAAGCAGATCGCCGAGCAGGGTGGCGAAGCCGCCCCGGCCGAGGAAGCCGCCGAGGCTCCGGCCGAGGCTCCGGCTGAGGAAGCCGCTGAGGCTCCCGCCGAGGCTCCGGTTGAGGAAGCCGCTGAGGCTCCCGCCGAGGAAGCCGCCGAGGCAGTCGCCGAGGAAGCCGCAGAAGCTCCCGCTGATGCAGAAGCAAACACTGAGACAACTGACGAGCCTGCTGAGGCTCCTGAAAACGAAGAATAATTAGGAGGAAAATACAATGGCAAAGCTTACCACTGAAGAATTTATTGCCGCGATCAAAGAGCTCTCCGTGCTTGAGCTGAATGAGCTGGTCAAGGCTTGCGAAGAAGAGTTTGGTGTCTCTGCTGCCGCGGGTGTCGTGGTGGCGGCCGGTGCGGCCGGCGGCGAAGCCGGTGGCGCTGCGGAAGAGAAGGACGAGTTCGACGTCGAGCTGACCGAGGTCGGCGCCAACAAGGTCAAGGTCATCAAGGTTGTCCGCGAGATCACCGGCCTGGGCCTGAAGGATGCCAAGGACCTGGTCGACGGCGCGCCGAAGATCCTCAAAGAGGCTGCGGCCAAGGCCGAAGCCGAGGACATCAAGGCCAAACTCGAGGCCGAGGGCGCGAAGATCACCCTGAAATAAGGCTTCAAAAAAAGATTCAAAAAGAGGACAGGAAGTGCTTGACACCTCCTGTCCTCTTTTGTTATTATATACGTTGCACTATTGTGCCAAGATAGGCCCATTATCTCCTATATACTGTGTTTTTTTGGAGATTTCCTACAAGAAATAGGCCTGTTGTCTTGTAGCAAATAAACATCATACGCGCAAGAGGTGAATCGTCCATGGAAAAAAACAGGATAAGACCGGTCACTAGTGGCAAGGGAATGCGGATGAGTTACCAGCGACAGAGGGAAGTCCTCGAAATGCCGAACCTGATCGAGGTTCAGAAGGACTCCTACAACTGGTTCCTCACGAATGGACTTCGGGAAGCCTTCGATGACATTTCCCCGATTGAAGACTACAGTGGCAAGCTGAGTCTGGAGTTCGTGGACTACACACTCTGTGAAGACGACGTCAAGTACTCCATCGAAGAGTGCAAGCAGCGCGACGCGACGTATTCCGCTCCGGTCAAGGTAAAAGTCCGTCTCTACAACCGCGAGAAGGACGAGATCAGCGAGCACGAGATCTTCATGGGTGACCTCCCGCTGATGACGAGCAACGGTACCTTCGTCATCAACGGCGCCGAGCGCGTTATCGTCAGCCAGCTCGTGCGCTCGCCGGGCATCTACTATTCCGTTTCCCATGACAAACTGGGCAAACAGCTCTTCTCCTGCACGGTGATCCCGAATCGCGGCGCCTGGTTGGAGTATGAGACGGACAGCAATGACGTCTTCTACGTCCGCGTGGACCGCACCCGCAAGGTGCCGATCACGGTCCTGATCCGCGCCATGGGCGTGGGCACCAACGCCAAGATCATCGAGATGTTCGGCGAAGAGCCGAAGATCCTCGCCAGTTTTGAAAAAGACGACTCGACCGACTACCAGTCCGGTCTGCTTGCCCTGTACAACAAGATCCGCCCGGGCGAGCCGCAGGTCGTGGAGACCGCCGAGAGCCTTCTGGCCTCGATGTTCTTTGACCCGCGCCGCTATGACCTGGCGAAAGTCGGCCGCTACAAGTTTAATAAGAAGCTCGCCTTCCGCAACCGTATCCGCGGTCGCGAGCTGGCCGAGGACGTGGTGGATACCGAGACCGCGGAGATCCTCGGCGAAAAGGGCCAGAAGATCACCCGCGAGCTCGCCGACGCTCTGCAGAACGCCGCCATCCCCTCGGTTCTGGTAAAGACCGAGGAGCGCGATGTCCGCGTGATCTCCAACATGATGGTCGACATCACCAGTTGGGTCGACATCAAGCCCGCCGAGGCGGAGAAACTCGGCATCACCGAGGAAGTCTACTACCCGGTCCTGGCCGAGATCCTCGAGAGCTGCAAAGACAAAAAAGAGATCCGCGACCAGATCAAGGCCCGCGTCAATGAGCTCATTCCGAAGCACATCACGCGCGACGATATCCTGGCGTCGATCAACTACCATATGCACCTGGAGCACGGCATCGGCAACGAGGACGATATCGACCACCTCGGCAACCGCCGCATCCGCTGCGTGGGCGAGCTGCTGCAGAATCAGTACCGCATCGGCCTGTCCCGCCTGGAGAGAGTGGTGCGCGAGCGCATGACCACGCAGGATCTGGACACGGTCACCCCGCAGTCCCTGATCAACATCAAGCCGGTCACGGCGGCGGTCAAGGAGTTCTTCGGTTCCTCGCAGCTCTCTCAGTTCATGGACCAGAACAACCCGCTGTCGGAACTGACCCACAAGCGCCGTCTGTCGGCCCTTGGCCCGGGCGGTCTGTCGCGTGAGCGCGCCGGCTTCGAAGTGCGTGACGTCCATTACACGCATTACGGCCGCATGTGCCCGATCGAGACACCTGAAGGTCCGAACATCGGCCTGATCAACTCTCTCGCAAGCTATGCCCGCGTCAACAAGTACGGCTTCATCGAAGCACCGTACCGTGTCGTGGACAAGAGCGATAAAGAAAACCCGGTCGTTACCGCAGACGTCGTATACCTGACCGCCGACGAGGAAGACGATTTTGTCGTCGCGCAGGCGAACGAGCCGCTGGACGAAGCCGGCCATTTCGTGAACCAGAACGTTTCCGGACGCTTCCGCGATGAGACGACCGAATTCGACCGTTCCCGCATCGACCTCATGGACGTTTCCCCGAAGATGGTCTTCTCGGTCGCGACTTCCATGATCCCGTTCCTGGAGAACGACGACGCGAACCGCGCGCTGATGGGCTCCAACATGCAGCGCCAGGCCGTTCCGCTCATGATGACGGAAGCGCCTGTCGTGGATACGGGCCTTGCGGACAAGGTCGCCGTCGACTCCGGCGTCACCCAGGTGGCAAAGAATGCCGGTATCGTCGAGCGTGCCGCTTCGAATGAGATCATCATCAAGCGGGACGGCGACGGTCAGCGCGACGTTTATCACCTGACCAAATTCGCGCGGAGCAACCAGTCGAACAGCTACAACCAGAAGCCGATCGTCGACAAGGGCGAACACGTGGAAGCCGGGCAGGTCATTGCGGACGGTCCGTCCACCGCGGGCGGCGAGATCGCACTCGGCAAGAACCCGCTGATCGGGTTCATGACCTGGGAAGGCTATAACTACGAGGACGCGGTCCTGCTTTCCGAGCGCCTGGTCCAGGAGGACGTCTACACCTCCATCCATATTGAAGAGTACGAGATCGAAGCGCGTGATACGAAGCTCGGACCGGAAGAGATCACCCGCGACGTCCCCGGCGTCGGCGACGATGCCCTGAAGGACCTTGACGAGAACGGCGTGATCCGCATCGGCGCGGAAGTCCGTGCCGGCGATATCCTGGTCGGCAAGGTAACGCCGAAGGGCGAGACCGAGCTGAACGCGGAAGAGCGCTTACTGCGCGCGATCTTCGGCGAGAAGGCCCGCGAGGTGCGTGACACCTCCTTAAAGCTCCCGCACGGCGCGTACGGCATCGTCGTGGACGCGAAGACCTTCACGCGTGAGAACAACGAGGAACTGTCCCCCGGCGTCTCCAAGAGCGTCCGTATCTACATCGCCCAGAAGAGAAAGATCTCTGTCGGCGATAAGATGGCCGGCCGTCACGGGAACAAGGGTGTCGTATCCCGCGTGCTCCCGGTCGAGGATATGCCTTTCCTGCCGAACGGCAGACCGCTCGACATCGTGCTGAACCCGCTGGGCGTGCCTTCTCGTATGAACATCGGGCAGGTGCTGGAGATCCACCTTTCGCTGGCGGCGAAGGCACTCGGCTTTGATATCTCGACCCCGGTCTTTGACGGTGCGAACGAGAGCGATATCCAGGATTTCCTGGAGATCGCGAACGACTACGTCAACACCGACTGGGACGATTTCAAGACAAAATACAAGAACTCCCTTTCGAAGGAAGTCATGAAGTACCTGGGCGACCACCTGGATCACCGGAAGCTCTGGAAGGGCGTACCGATCTACCGCGACGGCAAGGTCCTGCTGCGCGACGGCCGTACCGGCGAATATTTCGATGCACCGGTCACGATCGGCCACATGCATTACCTGAAGCTGCATCACCTGGTCGACGATAAGATCCACGCGCGTTCTACCGGCCCTTACTCGCTGGTAACGCAGCAGCCGCTCGGCGGCAAGGCCCAGTTCGGCGGCCAGCGTTTCGGTGAAATGGAAGTCTGGGCGCTGGAAGCGTACGGCGCGTCCTACACGCTGCAGGAGATCCTGACCGTGAAGTCCGACGACGTCGTCGGCCGTGTCAAGACCTACGAAGCGATCATCAAGGGCGACAATATCCCGAAGTCCGGTATTCCGGAGTCCTTCAAGGTCCTGATCAAGGAACTGCAGTCCCTGGCGCTCGACGTGCGCGTGCTGCGTGACGACAACACCGAGGTGGAGATCGCCGAGGACGTGGAATACGGCAGCACCGATTTCAACGCGATCATGAACGAGGACAACCGCCGCTACCAGAACCGTAACGAGATCCGGAACTACGGCTACGCAGAGCAGGAGTTCGTGAACGGCGAGCTCCAGGACGTGGAAGAGGAGCCTGCGGAAACGGAACCCGATGAAGCGGATCTCCTTTCGATCGAGAACGCGGACGAAGATTAACGGAGGAAGCAAATATGGCAGAAATGATAAATGAAACCTACGAACCGGTATCGTTTGACGCGATCCGGATCGGACTTGCTTCAGCGGACAAGATCCGGGAATGGTCCCGCGGTGTCGTGACCAAGCCTGAGACCATCAACTACAGGACTTTAAAGCCGGAACGCGACGGCCTTTTCTGCGAGCGTATCTTCGGGCCCTCCAAGGACTGGGAATGCCATTGCGGAAAGTATAAGAAGATCCGCTACAAGGGCGTGGTCTGCGACCGCTGCGGTGTCGAAGTCACGAAGGCGAGCGTCCGCCGTGAGCGCATGGGCCATATCGAGCTTGCGACGCCGGTATCCCATATCTGGTACTTCAAGGGCATCCCTTCCAGGATCGGCCTCGCGCTGGACGTGTCTCCGCGTGTACTGGACAAGGTCCTTTACTTTGCGTCTTACATCGTGCTGGATCCCGGCACGACGAACCTTAGCTATAAGCAGTGCCTTTCCGAAAAGGAATACCGCGACGCGATCGAGGAGTTCGGTCCCAAGTCCTTCCGTGCCGGCATGGGCGCGGAAGCGGTGAAGGAACTCCTGCAGGCGATCGACGTCGAGAAGGAAGCGAAGGAACTCCGGGAAGAGCTTTTAAGCTCCGGCGGCCAGCGCCGCGCGAAGCTCATCAAGCGCGTGGAAGTCATGGATGCGTTCCTGACCTCCGGCAACAAGCCCGAATGGATGATCCTGGACGCGATCCCGGTCATCCCGCCGGACCTCCGGCCCATGGTACAGCTGGACGGCGGCCGTTTCGCGACCTCCGACCTGAACGACCTGTACCGCCGCATCATCAACCGGAACAACCGTCTTGCCCGCCTGCTTGAGCTGAACGCACCGGAGATCATCGTCCGGAACGAAAAGCGCATGCTCCAGGAAGCGGTCGACGCGCTGATCGACAACGGCCGCCGCGGCCGTGCGGTCACCGGCGCCGGCAACCGTGCGCTGAAGTCCCTTTCCGATATGCTGAAGGGCAAACAGGGCCGTTTCCGCCAGAACCTGCTCGGCAAGCGTGTCGACTACTCCGGCCGTTCCGTTATCGTCGTCGGCCCGGAACTGAAGATCTATCAGTGCGGCCTGCCGAAGGAGATGGCGATCGAACTCTTCAAGCCTTTCGTGATGAAGGAGCTTGTCGCGCGCGGCATCGCGCACAACATCAAGGCGGCCAAGAAGATGGTCGAGCGCCTGGAAGACGCGGTCTGGGATATCCTGGAGGACGTCATCCACGAACATCCGGTCATGCTGAACCGTGCGCCTACGCTGCACCGTCTGGGCATCCAGGCCTTTGAGCCGATCCTGGTCGAAGGCAAGGCGATCAAGCTGCATCCGCTTGTCTGTACCGCTTTCAACGCGGACTTCGACGGCGACCAGATGGCCGTACACCTTCCGCTTTCCGAAGAAGCACAGGCGGAGTGCCGCTTCCTGCTTCTTTCGCCGAACAACCTCTTAAAGCCCTCCGACGGCGGCCCCGTGGCGGTTCCGTCCCAGGACATGGTCCTCGGTATCTATTACCTCACGCAGGTGCGTGA
The DNA here is from genome assembly GCA_902796795.1 of uncultured Eubacteriales bacterium. Taxonomy (GTDB): domain Bacteria; phylum Bacillota; class Clostridia; order Lachnospirales; family Lachnospiraceae; genus UBA1267. The sequence continues at coordinate 8,143 of CADBQM010000022.1, read as the reverse complement.
AGGCGCGAAGGGCGAAGGTAACTATTATTCCAGCATGAACGAGGCAATCCTCGCGATGGAGAACGGTTATCTCGACCTCCATGCGAAGGTCAACGTCCGCGTGCATAAAGAGTACGAAGGCAAAGAGTATACCGGCATCGTATCCACTTCGCTCGGCCGGCTGCTCTTCAACGAGATCATCCCGCAGGACCTCGGTTATGTGGACCGCAGCGTCAAGGCGAACCGCATCCTGCCCGAGATCGACTTCCTGGTCGACCGCGGCAAGCTGAAAGGCATCCTGGAGAACGTCATCGACGTGCACGGCGCGACGAAGACCGCGGAGATCCTGGACAACGTCAAGGCGATCGGCTACAAGTATTCCACCAAGGCCGCGATGACCGTATCCATCAATGATATGATCATCCCGCCGGAGAAGAAGGAACTGATCGAAAAGGCCCAGAAGACGGTGAATACGATCACCCGGAACTACAGAAGGGGTCTGATCAACGACGAAGAGCGTTACCGTGAGGTCATCCAGACCTGGCAGAACGCCGACGAGGAGCTGACGAATTACATTTATCCGACCCTCGGCGAATACAACAATATCTACATGATGGCCGTTTCCGGCGCCCGCGGTTCCAAGTCCCAGATCAAACAGCTGGTCGGCTGGCGCGGACTGATGGCGGATACGACCGGCCATACGATCGAACTGCCCATTACCTCGAACTTCCGCGAGGGCCTGAACGTACTGGAGTACTTCATGTCCGCACACGGTTCCAGAAAGGGTATGTCGGATACGGCGCTCCGTACCGCGGACTCGGGTTACCTGACCCGCCGTCTTGTCGACGTTTCGCAGGACATCATCATCCGTGAGGAAGACTGCGCCGCAGGCGGGCAGGAGATCCCGTACATGGAGATCTCGGCCTTCATCGACGGCGGTGAAGTCGTGGAATCCCTGAAGGAGCGCCTGACCGGGCGTTTCATCGCGGAGGACATCGTCGATCCCAAGAGCGGCGCGCTCGTGATCGAGAAAGACCATATGGTCACCCCCAGGATCGCCAAACGGATCATCGAGATCCTGGACGAGACCGGCCGGACCTCCGTCAAGATCCGCAACAACTTAAGCTGCCGTTCCCATCTCGGCGTCTGCGCGAAGTGCTACGGCGCGAACATGGCGACCGGCGAGCCGGTACAGGTCGGTGAAGCGGTCGGTATCATCGCCGCACAGTCGATCGGTGAGCCCGGCACGCAGCTGACGATGCGTACCTTCCATACCGGCGGTGTCGCCGGCGGCGATATCACCCAGGGTCTTCCGCGTGTCGAGGAACTGTTCGAAGCCCGTACCCCCAAGGGTATGGCGACCATCAGCGAGATCGACGGCGTCGTAGAACTCAGGAACTCCAAGAAGAAGCAGGAAGTGGTCGTGACGAACCCGGAGACGGGCGACAGCCGCACTTACCTGATCACCTTCGGTTCGCAGCTGGCAAAGACCGCGAACGGCGAACTTACGACCGGCGACGTTGTCAAGGCCGGCGATAAGATCACGGAAGGCTCCATCAATCCGCACGACATCTTACGGATCCAGGGACTCCGCGCGGTGCAGGATTACATGCTCCACGAAGTCCAGAAGCCGTACCGTCTGCAGGGCGTTGAGATCAACGACAAGCACATCGAGATCATCGTCCGCCAGATGCTGAAGAAGGTCCGCGTAGAAGAGCCGGGCGATTCCGACGTACTTCCGGGCATCACCATGGACGTCCTGAACTTCGACGAGATGAACGAAGAACTTGTCCGCGAAGGCAAGGAGCCGGCAGTGGGCACGCAGATCATGCTCGGTATCACCAAGGCATCGCTCGCGACCGATTCCTTCATGAGCGCCGCTTCCTTCCAGGAGACCACGAAGGTCCTTACGGAAGCCGCGATCAACGGCAAGGTCGACCATCTGACCGGCCTGAAAGAGAACGTGCTGATCGGCAACCTGATCCCGGCCGGCACCGGCATGCGCCGCTACCGCGATATGCACCTTTCCTCCGATGCTTACTTTGAAGAGGAGATGCGCATCAAGGCGGAAAAGGAAGCCGAAGAGGCCCTGCGCGCGCAGCAGGAGGAAGAAGCGAAGGCCAAGGAGGCCGCAGAGAAAGCACGCGCGGAAGAAAAGGCCGAAGAGGAAGAAGAGACGTTAAGCTTTGAGGAAGTCTATGAGGAGGCGGAAATGCCTGCCGAGGACGGCTTCGAAGAAGAATAAGTCCTGAAATGCAGGGCTGCTGCAAGTACTGCGGCAGCCCTTTTTCAAGGAGAGGAAAGGAAACGTAAAAGAGCAGCTATGAAGACGTTTATGGGCAGGAATTTCCTCCTGTCGAATGAAAAGGCGAAAGAGCTTTTCCACGAATTCGCCGAAGATATGCCGATCATCGACTATCATTGCCACCTGGACCCGAAGGAGATCTACGAGGACAAGCGCTTTTCCGATATCGCGGAAGTCTGGCTCGGCGGCGATCATTATAAATGGCGCCTGATGCGCGCGGCTGGCGTGCCGGAGCGCTACATCACCGGAGACGCGCCCGGCCGGGAAAAGTTCCGCATGTACGCGGAGACCCTGGAAAAGGCGATCGGGAACCCCTTATATCACTGGAGCCACCTGGAACTCAAGCGCTACTTCGGCTATGAAGGCGTGCTGAACGGCGAGACCGCGGAGACCGTCTGGCAGCTCGCGGAAGAGAAACTGCAGGATGAGCGCTTCTCCGCGCGGAACCTGATCCGCCGCTCGGACGTCGACGTCATCTGCACGACCGACGATCCGGCCGATACCCTGGAATACCACAAGCTGCTCCGGGAGGACCGTATGGTGGAATTCAAGGTCTATCCGACCTTCCGCCCGGACAAGGCCGTCAACATCGAGAATGCCGGCTACCCCGAATATATCGAAAAGCTCGCTGCGGCGGCAAAGGAGAAGATCCATTCTTTCGCGGATCTTGTAAAGGCGCTCATAAAGCGCATGGACTATTTCAAGTCCCTGGGCTGCCGCGTTTCCGACCACGGACTTTCCTACGTGCCTTTTGAAAGGGCTTCCGCAGAGGAAGTGGAAGCGGTCTTTGAAAAGGCCATGGAAGGCACCGCGCTTACGGAAAAGGAAATCCGCCTCTATAAGACGGCGCTGCTCCTGGAACTCGGCAAGGCCTATGCGGAGCGCGGTTTCGTGATGCAGATCCACTACAACGTGCAGCGGAACGTCGACCGGAAGCGCTTCCTCAGCATCGGGCCGGACGCGGGCTTTGACTGCATGGACTCCGAGAACCGCGGCCGGGAACTGGCGCAGTTTATGAACGCGCTTGCGGAAGAGGACGCGCTCCCGAAGACGATCCTCTATTCCCTGAACCCGAACGACGACGCGCTTCTGGATACGATCGCGGGCTCCTTCCAGGACGAGAGCGCTGTCTCCAAGGTGCAGCACGGTTCGGCCTGGTGGTTCAACGACCACAAGGAGGGCATGAAGAAGCAGCTGACTTCGCTCGCGAACATCGGCCTCTTAGGCGGCTTTGTCGGCATGCTGACCGACTCCCGCAGCTTCCTTTCCTACGCGCGGCATGAATACTTCCGCCGCATCCTCTGTGACTTTATCGGCGGACTGGTGGAGAACGGAGAGTACCCGGACGACCCGCGTGCGCTGGAAAAGATCGTGGAAGGCATCTGCTACTACAACGCAAAGAAATATTTCGGCTTCTGAAGAGGCCCGTCAATTCTATAAGAACAGGAGAACAGCCATGGATATTCTTGAACAGATCGGAAAGATCGGTATTATCCCGGTCGTCGTCATTGACGACGAAAAGGACGCGGTGCCGCTTGCAAAGGCGCTGATCGAGGGCGGCTTACCGGCGGCAGAAGTGACCTTCCGTACCGCGGCGGCAGAAGGCGCGATCCGCGCCATCAAGGAAGCCTATCCGGAAATGCTGGTCGGCGCCGGCACGGTGCTGACGGACGAGCAGGCCGACCGGGCGATCGCCGCGGGCGCTTCCTTTATCGTGAGCCCCGGCCTGAATCCGGCACACGTGGAATACGTCCTTTCGAAGGGCGTTCCGATGGTCCCCGGCGTCGTGACGCCGTCGGAGATCGAACAGGGCCTCGCACTCGGCCTTACCACGCTTAAGTTTTTCCCCGCGGAGCCTTCGGGCGGCCTTGCCATGATCAAAGCGCTCACCGCAGCCTATGTGAACCTCAAGATCATGCCCACCGGCGGGATCAACGCAAAGAACGCGGAAGAGTATCTGAAGGATCCGCACATCCTCGCGGTCGGCGGCTCCTGGATGGTGAAGAAGGACCTCATCAAGGCCGGCGCCTTTGACGAGATCAAGGCGATGACGGAAGAAGCGGCGGCGCTCGTAAAGCGCGCCCGCGGATAAGGAGAAGCATATGGAATTCAAGTTCAGAGAAAACGCAAAATGGGACGCAGTGTCCTTAGGCGAGATCATGCTGCGCCTGGATCCCGGCGACGGCCGCATCCGGACCGCGCGTTCCTTCAAGGTCTGGGAAGGCGGCGGAGAGTATAACGTCGTCCGCGGCCTCCGGAAGTGCTTCGGCTTAAAGACCACCTGCCTGACCGCTTTTGCGGATAATGAAGTCGGCAGGCTTTTAGAGGACCTGATGCTGCAGGGCGGCGTCGATACTTCCTACGTCGTTTTCAAGAAGACGGACGGCATCGGCCGCGTCTGCAGGAACGGCCTCAACTTCACGGAGCGCGGCTTCGGCGTGCGCGGCGCGCTCGGCGCTTCGGACCGCGCGAATACCGCGATCTCCCAGATGAAGGCGGAAGATTTCTCGCTGGAGAAGCTCTTTAAAGAGGACGGCGTAAAGTGGCTCCATACCGGCGGCATCTATGCGGCGCTTTCCGAAGAATCCGCAAAGACCGTCATCGACGTCATCCGCTATGCGAAGGAGAACGGCACGATGGTCTCCTATGACCTGAACTACCGGCCTTCCATGTGGAGTGCGATCGGCGGCCAGGAGAAGGCGCGCGAAGTGAACCGTGAAGTCGCGAAGTATGTCGACGTCATGATCGGCAATGAAGAAGATTTCACTGCCTGCCTGGGCCTGGAGATCGAAGGCAACGACGGCTTAAAGAAGCTGAACGTGGACGGCTACCGCAAAATGATGGCGGCGGCAGCAGCCCAGTATCCCAATTTCAAGGTGATCGCGACCACGCTCCGTACCGTGAAGACCGCAAGCCGGAACGACTGGTCCGCGCTGATCTACACGGACGGCGAAAGCTATCTTTCCAAAGAGTACAAGGACCTGGAGATCTTTGACCGCGTAGGCGGCGGCGATTCTTTTGCCTCCGGCCTGGTCTACGGCATTCTTTCCGGCTGTGATCCGGAGACCTGCGTGAACTACGGCGCGGCACACGGCGCCCTCGCCATGACGACCCCCGGCGATACCTCCATGGCAAATAAAAAGGAAGTGGAAGCCCTGATGGGCGGCGCCGGCGCGCGCGTGGTGCGCTGAGTATAATGATCAGAGAAATCAGTGTAAACGAGATCTCGGACGGAAAACGCTATTCCGCCCGGGATCTTGTCCGTCTTGGCTGTCACGGCTGTCAGGGCTGCAGCGACTGCTGCCGGGACCAGGGGACGATGATCATCCTGGATCCGTATGACGTGTTTTCACTGTGCAAAGCACTTCAGACGGATTTCCAGAGCCTCGTCCGCAGCGGCCTCATCCGCATCCAGATCGTGGACGGCATCTCCCAGCCCGGCCTCGCCGTGCGGCCCTATTACGTTTTCGAGGAACAGGACGGACGGAAACGCCCGCGGCGCATGGACTGCTGTGTTTTCCTGAATACAGAAGGCCGCTGCAGCATCCACGATACGCGTCCCGGCATCTGCCGGCTTTTTCCGCTTGCCCGGCTCTACGAAAACGACAGCTTTTCCTACATCCTGCAGAAGGATCAGTGCTCTCAGCCGGACGGCAGTAAGATCCGTATAAAAAACTGGCTCGGGATCCCGGAACTCGCCCGCTATGAGGACTTTGTGCTTCGTTACCACCGCCTGCTTCAGGCGATCCGGCCGAGCGCGGAAGAGTACCAGGACGCGGAATATCTGCGGAAACTGAACTTCGGCTTCCTGAAGCTCTTCTTCATGACACCATATCATACAAAGGAGGATTTCTATCCCCAGTACGACGAGCGTGTGCTGAGGATCCGGGGCATCTGACCCGGAATCCGCTTTTCATGCAGATCATAGAGATGTTTGTCATTTTTGAGCAGATATTGACGTTGTTATTGATAGAAGCGATTTTATGAACTGCTGAATATACTGAAAGAGAGGATCACATCATGAAGCGGCGTTTTATCCACGGATCGATAATGATACTCATCGTATTCGTAATATCTGCAGCTGTGTCCTGCAGCAACAATACCGAAAACAGTGAAGAAAACAGCGGGGGCAGCGCCGGTACCTCAGTTCCGGCCACGTCGGCGGAGGCGGCATCTTCGAATTCATCCTGGCCAAAGCTTGTGCCTCCGGACCGTATCCGTATTATCGTTGATGATACGTTGTATCTGCTCACACCCGGTAAAGAGGTTTATGATAAACTCTATGGCCGGATCCGTGAAGCCTGGGATCGAAACGAACGTTATGGCAGTCAACTGAAGGTCCAGTACGGCCATCTGGATGCCGGTGAAGAACCGAAAGATCTCGCACGCATCGTGCTGGAATTTGACGATCCCATCCCGTGCTGGTTCGGGTTTGAAAGCAGTGATAAGGCCGTTCCGATCAATACCTATGTTTTATTCCTGAGATGGAAACGTCCGTGGATCGTGCTGTGTAAGGATGAAAACTGGGAAAGCTTTGCTTTTCTGCCGGAACTGGAAGGCGGGATCGGCAGCATTGATGACCTGCTGGAGGGACTTGAGGGAGAAGCTGTTAAGGATCCGAAACACCTGGATTACTATGACACATCGGTGTATAAAGCAGAAGACTTTACCTGGCAGCCGGAGGCAGAACCGGAAGAAGGCGTTCTTGATGCCGGCAGTTTTCGTGTCAGTGTCCTGGAGGAATGGGGACTGAAAGTTGAAACTGTCAGCAATGACGGGATCGTGTTTGGCTATGAAAAAGACGGATACACTTATACGATGCTGTTATTAACGTATGAAGCGATATCATCTGAAGGAAGTTGTACAGCCATAGACGCTGAACATGAGAGATGTGTGGGTGTCATCGCGAATACCGGCTTCCGGATCTGGGCGAAAGACCATGCTCTGGGGATCGGTGATGTCTGTGCCTGGTTTGCAAAACATACATGGTTTTCCGACTAATTGATGCATCTTTATAAAGAAACTGGATTTACACCACCTTGATTTTTGGTTAAATTGTAGATAATTTAACAATGATACAATAATATTGACACGCAAAAAACATTGATGTATTATTATTCTAAAGAATGGAAAGTATATATTGCAGGGCAGTGTTCATGGGTTTATGTACGCAAGTCAGGGACAGCCTATAAGTGTAATGAGATCGTCACCAATATACTACCCAGTAAATGCAGGTTTTACTCCAAAAACAAATTAACGATGATGAAAAAACGACTTTGTGCCTGGATGTTGGCATGCGCTGCAGTGATTATCGTTATCACAGTAGGCATGTTTGCCGTTAATGCTGCAATTGTGAAACGGTTCAGGAGGTCTTTTGTTAAAAATGAGACCCCAGCTTCTGCTCAGTATGAACGGAAGGTCCCGCTGCATGAGATGGACCTTACGTGTTTCAGTCCTTATCTGCCGTCTGATCAGGCGGCTGTCCTGCTGAATCAATCGTTTGAGCTGCCGGAAGATATTGCGTATTACCGTACGGAAGACGGGCGCGGAGAGGCGGCGCTGATCCTGAAGAAGGGGACACGGGTAACGCTGGATCCGGGCGGCTTATACGGGGCGGTCAGCCTTCCGACCTATCGGAAAGGGTGGCGGTATACACGCCCGTTCATCCCGGCAAACGACAAGGCGGCAGCTGAAGACAATACATTTTATTATGTCAGGCTTCGGCCGCTCGAGAAGGCAGCAGAAGAAGCGCTGAAGAAGTATAAGGGATACGAGCTGAGCAGAAGAGAACTGAAGGAAAGCGCCTATCGGCTGACCAGATCTGTGGATACGGTGTTCTATACAGAAGGGATCTTTTGC